>NZ_AQOJ01000277.1:0-12783 GCF_000364685.1 Xanthomonas sp. SHU 166 | reverse complement strand
GGCTCGGACACGCGCAGCAGCCACAGCGCCAGCAGCGCCGCGCTGGAGGCGCCGATGGCGGTGCCGTAGGCCAGGCTCTTGCCGCCCCAGCCGACCAGCAGGCCGCCCAGCGCCGGGCCGATCACCATGCCGGCCTGGAACGCGACGCTGCCGACGCTGGCGCCGCGCGCATAGGCCTCGCGCGGCAGGACGCGGGCGAACAGCGCGTTGTACACCGGCGACAGAAACGCACGCGCGGCGCCGGTCAGGGCGATCGCCGCGTAGATCGGCCACACGCCCTGCGCCGCCAGCCAGCCGCGGCTCACCGCCAGCAGGACCGCGGCGGTGGCGACCAGGCCGACGCTGGCGAGCATGCCCAGGTAGCGGCGCGGCAGATGATCGACCAGGTAGCCGGCGAACGGGGCGATGCAGAAGAACGGCAGGATCTCGGCCAGCCCGATCAGGCCCAGCGAGAACGGATCGCGGGTGATCTCGTAGATATGCCAGCCGACCGTGACCGCGACGACCTGGTAGGACAGCATCGCCAGGATGCGGTAGGCCAGCACCAGGGCGAAGCCGGGGTGCGCCAGCAGCGTGCGCAAGGTCTGCGGTGGGGTGGGCAGCGGCGCGCTCATGCCTGCTGGGCGCGTGCGGTGTCCTGGATGAAGGCCAGCAGCGCGGCCAGGCCGTTGCTGCGGGTCGGCGACAGGTGCTTGCCCAGGCCGATGGCGGCGACGAAGTCCGGCGCGGTGGCGAGGATGTCCGCGGCGCTGCGCCCGGAATAGACCCGCAGCGCCAGATAGATCAGCCCGGAGACGATCGCCGAATCGCTGATCGCATGGAACACCAGGCGCTCGGCATTGCCCTCGGGCACGATCCACACCATCGACTGGCAGCCGTGCAGGCGATGCTCCTCGGTCTTCCAGTGCTCGGGGAAGGCGGGCAGCTTGCGGCCCAGGTCGATCAGGTACTGATAGCGCTCGGACCAGTCGCCGAAGAAGCCGAACTCCTCGGCGATGGCGGCCTGGGCGTCGGCGGGCGTGGGTTCGAGCGGAAAGTCGGTGTCGGTCATCAGCAATCCAGAATCAAGCGATGTAAAGCCCCTCTCCCTCCGGGAGAGGGGTTGGGGTGAGGGGGCGGGCGTAGCTTCGTGACTTGTCCATGCGAGTCGCTTCGCGTCGTGCCCTCATCCGGCGCCCGCACCCTCATCCGCCCTTCGGGGCACCTTCTCCCGGAGGGAGAAGGGAACAGCCGTGCGCCCTTTTTCTACGAGGGCTCGGTTACCCACGCTTCCAGCGTACGCCCTGCGGCGTGTCCTCCAGGACAATGCCGGCGTCGGCCAGTTCCTGGCGGATGGCGTCGGCGCGGGCGAAGTCGCGGGCCTTCTTGGCGTCGCTGCGGGCGTCGATCAGCGCCTGGATGCGGGCGTCGTCGTCGCTGCCGGCACCCTGGAACCAGACCTGGGGATCCTGCTGCAGCAGCCCCAGGGCCAGGCCGGCGCCGAGCAGGCGGCCCTTGGCCTCGCGCAGCGTGTCCGCACGTTGCGTGGCGTCGGCGGGGTCGGGGCCGCCGGCCGGCGCCGCCTCGCGCAGTGCCTGTCGCGCCTGGGTCGCCAGGCTCGACAGCACCGACAGCGCCAGCGGCGTATTGAGGTCGTCGTCGAGGGCCTCTTCGATCTCGGCCGGAATGACGGCTTCGGCGTCGATGGCCTGCAGATCGCGCAGCGTTCCATACAGGCCGTCGAGCCGGGCCACCTGGGCCTGGATCAGGGCGTCGGACCAGTCCAGCGGCTGCCGGTAGTGGGCACTGAGCAGTGCGCAGCGCAGCGCCTCGGGCGGATGCCGCTCGATCAGATCGTGCACGGTCTCGATGTTGCCCAGCGACTTGCTCATCTTGGCGCCGCTGAAGGTCAGCATGCCGTTGTGCAGCCACACGCGGGCGAAGGTGGCGCCGCCATGGGCGCATTCGCTCTGCGCGATCTCGTTCTCGTGGTGCGGGAACTGCAGGTCGACGCCGCCGGCATGGATGTCGATGGTCTCGCCCAGGTGCGCGGCGGCCATCGCCGAGCACTCGATGTGCCAGCCGGGGCGGCCGCGGCCCCATGGCGAGTCCCAGCCCGGCAGGTCGTCGCTGGACGGCTTCCACAGCACGAAGTCGCCCGGGTCGCGCTTGTACGGGGCGACCTCGACGCGGGCGCCGGCCAGCATCTCCTCCGGGTCGCGCCGCGACAGCTTGCCGTAATCGGCGAAGCTGGCCACCGCGAACAGCACGTGGCCCTCGGCGGCATAGGCGTGGCCGCCGGCGATCAGCCGTTCGATCATCGCCACGATGTGCGGGATGTGCGCGGTGGCCGCCGGCTCGATGTCCGGCGGGGTCACGCCCAGCGCGGCCATGTCCTGGCGGTAGATGGCCGCGAAGCGGTCGGTGATGGCCGAGATCGGCACGCCCTGCGCCTGCGCGGCGGCGTTGATCTTGTCGTCCACGTCGGTGATGTTGCGGGCGTAGCGCAGTTTGCCGTAGCGGCGCCGCAGCAGTGCCGCCAGCACGTCGAACACCACCGGGCCGCGGGCGTTGCCGATGTGCGCGTAGTTGTAGACGGTGGGGCCGCAGACGTAGAGCGTCGGGCCGGCCACCGGATCGAGCGGTTCGAAGGCGTCGACCCGGCGGGTCAGGTTGTTGTGCAGGCGCAGGCTCATCGGCATCGGCGGTGGGGAAACCGTCCGATTCTACCGGCAGCCGTCGCCAGGCGGGCGCGCGGCGCGCCTGTCGGCTCGCGTTCAGCCCGACGCAAGCCGCCATGCCTACACTCATCGGTCTGCCCTTGCGAAGCTGCTGCCGATGCGCCCGAACCCGTTGTTGCCGCTGGTCGGCATCCTTGCCTGCGCCGCCGCGCCGGCCTGGGCGCAGGACTCCGAGGTGCGCAATCGGGTGGTGGTGATCGAGAACGTCAAGCTGGACTACGCCCAGGTGCTGAACGTGGAGCCGGTCTACCAGACCCTGCGCGCCACCCGCACCGAGCAGCAGTGCGACCCGGCCCCCGCGCCGGCCCCGGCGGCGCCGGCACCCAAGCCGGCCGAGGACGACAGCCGCTTGAACCGGTTGATGGATTCGGTGAAGGACATCTTCAGCCGCCGCCACGAGGAGCCGGCCCCGGCCGCTGCGCCGGCCACGGCGCCGCAGAGCGGACGCAACTGCCGGATGGTCGAGGTCGGCCGCGAGTTCCGCCGGCCCATCGCCTACGACGTGGACTATGTCTACAAGGGCACCAAGTACCGCTCGCGGTTGCCCGAGGATCCGGGCAACCGCCTGCGCATCCGCGTCTCCGTGGCCCCGTACGTGCCCGACGCGGTGGTGGTGCCGCCGCGCTGAGCGCCGCACGCGCTTGCGCCTGTGGCGTGCGCGTGCGAGGATGCGCGCCGATGAAAGCGAACCTGCCCCAGCACGATCTCAGCGCCGCACGCATGGCCTCGGGCATGACGTCGCGCGCGCGTCGACCGGAATCCCACATTCTCGCTGGGTAACCGGAGCGTCGTGCCGTTCGTTCTGAAAACCCAGCCCGAGGCTGGGTTTTTTCGTTTTCATCGGCCGGAAAAGTTTCACCCGTAAAGAACCTCCCTGTAGAACGCCTCGCGCGTCCCCGCGTCCCCACCGCTGCAAAGGATCGATCGATGTCTCTGAAGCACTTCTTGAACACCCAGGACTGGAGCCGCGCCGAGCTCGACGCGCTGCTGACCCAGGCGGCGCTGTTCAAGCGCAACCGTCTCGGCAGCGAACTGAAGGGCAAGTCGATCGCGCTGGTGTTCTTCAACCCGTCCATGCGCACCCGCACCAGCTTCGAGCTGGGCGCGTTCCAGTTGGGCGGCCATGCGGTGGTGCTGCAGCCGGGCAAGGACGCGTGGCCGATCGAGTTCGACCTGGGCACGGTGATGGACGGCGACACCGAAGAGCACATCGCCGAGGTGGCGCGGGTGCTGGGCCGCTATGTGGACCTGATCGGCGTGCGTGCGTTCCCGAAGTTCGTCGACTGGGCCAAGGACCGCGAGGACCTGGTGCTGAAGAGCTTCGCCAAGTACTCGCCGGTGCCGGTGATCAACATGGAGACCATTACCCATCCCTGCCAGGAGCTGGCGCACGCGCTGGCGCTGCAGGAGCACTTCGGCACCCGCGACCTGCGCGGCAAGAAGTACGTGCTGACCTGGACCTACCATCCCAAGCCGCTGAACACCGCGGTGGCCAATTCCGCACTGACCATCGCCACCCGCCTGGGCATGGACGTGACCCTGCTGTGCCCGACCCCCGACTACGTGCTCGACGAGCGCTACATGGGTTGGGCCGCGCAGAACGTGCAGGAGAGCGGTGGCTCGCTGACCGTCAGCCACGACATCGACAGCGCCTACGCCGGCGCCGACGTGGTCTACGCCAAGAGCTGGGGCGCGCTGCCGTTCTTCGGCAACTGGGGCCCGGAGAAGCCGATCCGCGACCAGTACCAGCACTTCATCGTCGACGAACGCAAGATGGCGCTGACCAACAACGGCGTGTTCTCGCACTGCCTGCCGCTGCGCCGCAACGTCAAGGCCACCGACGCGGTGATGGACTCGCCCAACTGCATCGCCATCGACGAGGCCGAGAACCGCCTGCATGTGCAGAAGGCGATCATGGCGGCGCTTGCGTCGCAAGCGGGAATCGGGAATCGGGAATAGAGAATCGTCGCAGCAGCAGCCTTTGCCCCCACTTTTACGCGTCATCAAGGAAACCGCCATGAGCACCGCTTCTACCATTCCCGATTCCCCACTCCCCACTCCCGGCCTCAAGGACATCGTCCTCGCCTTCTCCGGCGGCCTCGACACCAGCTTCTGCATTCCCTACCTGCAGGCCAAGGGGTATGCGGTGCACACCGTGTTTGCCGACACCGGCGGCGTGGATGCCGAGGAGCGCGATTTCATCGAGAAGCGCGCCGCGGAACTGGGCGCGGCCAGCCACGTCACCGTCGACGGCGGCCCGGCGATCTGGGCCGGCTTCGTCAAGCCGTTCGTGTGGGCGGGCGAGGGCTACCAGGGCCAGTATCCGCTGCTGGTGTCGGACCGCTACCTGATCGTCGATGCCGCGCTCAAGCGCGCCGAGGAGCTGGGCACCAAGACCATCGCGCACGGCTGCACCGGCATGGGCAACGACCAGGTGCGCTTCGACCTGGCGGTCAAGGCGCTGGGCGACTACGAGATCGTCGCGCCGATCCGCGAGATCCAGAAGGAACACACCCAGACCCGCGCCTACGAGCAGAAGTACCTGGAGGAGCGCGGCTTCGGCGTGCGTGCCAAGCAGCAGGCCTACACGATCAACGAGAACCTGCTGGGCCTGACCATGTCCGGCGGCGAGATCGACCGCTGGGAAGCGCCGGGCGAGGGCGCCCGCGGCTGGTGCGCGCCGCGCAGCGCGTGGCCGACCGAGCCGCTGACGGTGAAGCTGAAGTTCGTGCAGGGCGAGGCGGTCGAACTCGACGGCAAGGCGCTGCCGGGCGAACAGATCCTGGCCAAGCTCAACAAGCTTTTCGCGCCCTACGGCGTGGGCCGCGGCGTGTACACCGGCGACACCGTGATCGGCCTGAAGGGCCGCATCGTGTTCGAGGCGCCGGGCCTGGTGGCGCTGCTGGCCGCGCACCGCGCGCTGGAGGATGCGGTGCTGACCAAGCAGCAGAACCGCTTCAAGCCGGACGTGGCGCGCAAGTGGGTGGAGCTGGTCTATGAAGGCTTCTACCACGACCCGCTGAAGACCGACCTGGAAGCCTTCCTGAAGTCGTCGCAGGCGATGGTCAACGGCGAGGTGACGCTGGAGACCCGCGGCGGCCGCGTCGACGCGGTGGCGGTGAAGTCGCCGCACCTGCTCAACGCCAAGGGCGCTACCTACGCGCAGTCGGCGGACTGGGGCGTGGCCGAGGCCGAGGGCTTCATCAAGCTGTTCGGGATGAGTTCGACGCTGTACGCGCAGGTCAATCGCTGACGCTTAAAGCCCCTCTCCCCTCGGGAGAGGGGTTGGGGTGAGGGTCCGGGCGAAGCCTCGCACCAGTTGGTTGCGCGAGCTTCGCCAGGATCTTCACCTGCTGGCGCGATTGGCTTCACCAGGCTTCGCTCGCACCCTCATCCGCCCCTGCGGGGCACCTTCTCCCGAGGGGAGAAGGACCTGTCTGATGGACCTCATGCACGCACTGCGCATCAGCACCGACAAGCAGGAACTGGATCTGCCGTTGATCCATCGCTTCCTAAGCGAGCAGGCCTATTGGAGCCTGGGCATCCCGCTGGACACGGTGCAGCGGGCGATCGCCGGTTCGCTGTGCTTCGGCGGCCATCTCGATGGCGTCGGGCAGGTGGCGTTCGCCCGGGTGATCACCGACGGCGCGATTTTCGCCTATCTCGCCGACGTGTTCGTGCTCGACGCCCACCGCGGCCGCGGCTACGGCAAGCAGCTGGTGGCGGCGGTGATGGCCCACCCGCAGCTGCAAGGCCTGCGTCGCTTCATGCTCGCCACCTCCGATGCGCATGCGCTGTACGCCCAGTATGGGTTCGCCGCGCCGGCGCGGCCGCAGTCGTTGATGGAAATCGCCTATCCCGATCTCTACCGCACCAGCACCACGGCAGCCTGACACACCATGACCGATCTGCTCGAATCCACCCTGACCCACCTGAAAGAACTGGTGTCCTTCGACACCCGCAATCCGCCGCGGGCGATCGGGACCGATGGCATCTTCGACTACATCCGCGCACAGCTGCCCGGCTTCGCGGTGGAGGTGATCGACCACGGCGCCGGCGCGGTCAGCCTGTACGCGGTACGCGGCACGCCGAAGTACCTGTTCAACGTGCACCTGGACACAGTGCCGGATTCGCCGCACTGGAGCGCCGATCCGCACGTCATGCGGCGCCTGGACGATCGCGTGGTCGGCCTGGGCGTGTGCGACATCAAGGGTGCGGCGGCGGCGCTGCTGGCCGCGGCCAATGCCGGCGACGGCGATGCCGCGTTCCTGTTCTCCAGCGACGAGGAAGCCAACGACCCGCGCTGCATCGCCGCGTTCCTGGCCCGCGGTATTCCCTATGAAGCGGTGCTGGTGGCCGAGCCGACCATGAGCGAGGCGGTGCTGGCGCATCGCGGCATCAGTTCGGTGCTGATGCGCTTCGCCGGCCGCGCCGGGCATGCCTCCGGCAAGCAGGATGCCGCGGCCAGCGCCCTGCATCAGGCGATGCGCTGGGGCGGCCGTGCGCTGGACCACGTGGAGTCGCTGGCGCACGCGCGCTTCGGCGGGCTGACCGGGCTGCGCTTCAACATCGGCCGGGTCGAGGGCGGGATCAAGGCCAACATGATCGCGCCGGCGGCGGAGCTGCGCTTCGGTTTCCGGCCGCTGCCGTCGATGGACGTGGATGCGTTGCTGGCGACCTTCGCCGGCTTCGCCGAGCCGGCCGCGGCGCATTTCGAGGAGACCTTCCGCGGGCCGAGCCTGCCGTCGGGAGACATTGCGCGCGCCGAGGACAAGCGCCTGGCCGCGCGCGACGTCGCCGATGCGCTGGAGCTGCCGATCGGCAACGCGGTGGACTTCTGGACCGAGGCCTCGCTGTTCTCCGCCGGCGGCTACACCGCGCTGGTCTACGGCCCGGGCGACATCGCCCAGGCGCATACCGCCGACGAGTTCGTGACGCTGGAGCAACTGCAGCGCTACGCCGACTCGGTGCACCGCATCATCAACGGCACGCGCTGAGCCGCGCGCCTTCCCTCGTCGCCCGGACCGATCCTGCGATCGGCTCCACCCTGGATTCCTTCGGACATCGCCCCACGCCATGCACGCCAACCGCCAAACCCGCCAGACCATCGTGCGCCTGCTCTCGAGCATGGCCAGCGCGAAGGAGATCAGCCAGTACCTCAAGCGCTTCTCGCAGCTGGACGCCAAGCGCTTCGCCGTGGTCAAGGTCGGCGGCGCGGTGCTGCGCGACGACCTGGAGGCGCTGACCTCCTCGCTGTCGTTCCTGCAGGAAGTGGGCCTGACCCCGATCGTGCTGCACGGCGCCGGCCCGCAGCTGGACGCGGAGCTGTCCGCCGCCGGCATCGACAAGCAGACCGTCAACGGCCTGCGGGTGACCTCGCCGGAAGCGCTGGCGATCGTGCGCCGGGTGTTCCAGGCTTCCAATCTGAAGCTGGTCGAGGCGCTGCAGCAGAACGGCGCACGCGCTACCTCGATTACCGGCGGCGTGTTCGAGGCGCAGTACCTGGACCGCGATACCTACGGGCTGGTCGGCGAGGTCAGCGCGGTGAACCTGGCGCCGATCGAGGCCAGCCTGCAGGCCGGCTCGATCCCGGTCATCACCAGCCTGGGCGAGACCCCCAGCGGGCAGATCCTCAATATCAACGCCGATTTCGCCGCCAACGAACTGGTGCAGGAACTGCAGCCGTACAAGATCATCTTCCTCACCGGCACCGGCGGCCTGCTCGACGAGAAGGGCACGGTGATCGATTCGATCAACCTGTCCACCGAGTACGACCACCTGATCGCGCAGCCGTGGATCCATGGCGGCATGAAGGTCAAGATCGAGCAGATCAAGGACCTGCTGGACCGGCTGCCGCTGGAGTCGTCGGTGTCGATCACGCGCCCGGCCGACCTGGCCAAGGAACTGTTCACACACAAGGGCTCGGGCACCCTGGTGCGGCGCGGCGAGAAGGTGCTGCGCGCCACGGCGTGGAGCGAGCTGGACCTGCCGCGGCTGAAGACCCTGATCGAATCCAGTTTCGGCCGCACCCTGGTGCCGGACTATTTCGACACCACCAAGCTGCTGCGCGCCTACGTCAGCGAGAACTACCGCACCGCGGTGATCCTCACCGACGAGGGTGGCTATACCTACCTGGACAAGTTCGCGGTGCTCGACGACGCGCAGGGCGAGGGCCTGGGGCGCGCGGTGTGGAACGTGATGCGCGAGGAGACGCCGCAGCTGTTCTGGCGTTCGCGCCACAACAACCAGGTCAACATCTTCTACTACGCCGAGTCCGACGGCTGCTTCAAGCAGGAGAAGTGGAAGGTGTTCTGGTACGGCCTGGAGACCTTCGAGCAGATCCAGCACTGCGTGGCGCACTGCGCCACGCGCACGCCGACCCTGCAGGGTTGAGCGGCGCTTTCGTCATGACCGTTCCCATCTCCAGCATCGATCCCGTGCTGCCCGAGGCCTGGCGCCACGTGCCCACACTGCGCGGGCGCCACGTCAGCCTGGAGCCGCTGCAGGCGGCGCATGCCGAGGGGCTGCGCGCCGCGCTGCGCGGCAGCGGCCTGGACGCGCTTTGGTTCACCAATGTGCCGGCGCCGGAGCGGGTGGACGCCTACGTCGCTGCCGCGCTGGAGGTGCAGGCGCTGGGGCGGGTGCTGCCGTTCGTGGTGCGCGATGCGCAGGGCGAGATCGTCGGCAGCACGCGTTTCTACGGCCTGGATCCGCAGGTGCCGACGCTGTCGATCGGCTACACCTGGTATGCGCCACGGGTGCAGCGCAGCGGCCTGAACACCGAGGCCAAGCTGTTGCTGCTTGGCCACGCCTTCGAATCGCTCGGCTGCCTCAGCGTGGTGTTCGAGACCAGCTGGTTCAACCATGCCTCGCGCACCGCGATCGCGCGGCTGGGGGCCAAGCAGGACGGCGTGCTGCGCAACCACAAGCGCCACGCCGACGGCACCCCGCGCGACACCGTCATCTTCTCCATCATCGATACGGAATGGGCCGGGGTGAAACGCCACCTGCAGTTCCGCCTGGATTCGCACGCATGAACACTCCCATTCATTCCATCGGCATCGTCGGCGCCCGTGGCCACACCGGCGCCGAACTGATCCGCCTGATCGCCGCGCATCCGCAGTTGCGGCTGGCCTTCCTGTCCTCGCGCGAGCTGGACGGGCAGCGTGTCGATGCGCACCACGACGCTTACGAAGGCGAGCTGCGCTACGAGAATCTCGACCCGGAGGCGGTGGCGGCCAAGCGCGCCGAAGTGGTGGTGCTGGCGCTGCCCAACGGCAAGGCCGCGCCCTACGTGGCGGCGCTGGATGCGGCGGTCGCCGCCGGTGCGCCCGACCCGATCGTGGTCGATCTGTCCGCCGACTACCGCTTCGACCCGGCCTGGTACTACGGCTTGCCGGAACTGACCCGCGCCGGCTATGCCGGGCAGCGCCGCATCAGCAACCCGGGCTGCTACGCCACCGCGATGCAGTTGGCGATCGCGCCGCTGCGCGAGCAGCTCGCCGGGCCGCCGCAGTGCTTCGGCGTGTCCGGCTATTCCGGTGCCGGCACCACGCCGTCGGACAAGAACAACCCGGCGCTGTTGCGCGACAACCTGATGCCGTACGCGTTGACCGACCACATGCACGAGCGCGAGGTGTCCGCACAGCTCGGCGTGCCGGTGGAGTTCATGCCGCACGTGGCGCCGCATTTCCGCGGCATCACCATGACCGTGAACCTGTGGCTGCAGCAGCCGCTGAAGTTGGAGGCAGTGCAGCAACTGTATCGTGCCCGCTATGCCGATGAGCCGCTGATCGAGGTGATCGACGAGGCGCCGTGGGTCAGCCGCATCGCCGGCCGCCACGGCGTGCAGCTCGGCGGCTTCACCCTGGCCCCGGGCAACAAGCGGCTGGTGCTGGTGGCCACGCTCGACAACCTGCTCAAGGGCGCCGCGACGCAGGCGATGCAGAACCTCAACCTGGCGCTGGGCGTGGACGAGTTGACGTCGATTCCCGTTTGAAATCGTCGGGACCCGGGGCCCGGGACTCGGGACCCGGAGAAGCAAGAGCCGATGCTTTTGCTTTTCCGGGTCCCGGGCCCCGGGTCCCGGGTCCCGCAAAAAAGGACCCCCAATGACTAATCTTCTCTGGCAAAAACCCGGCGTCGCCGTCGACACGCAGATCCAGGCCTTCCTGGCCGGCGACGACGTGCTCCTGGACCGCGAGTTCTTCCTGCACGACATCGCCGCCAGCGGCGCGCACGCCGAAGGCCTGCAGCGCATCGGCATCCTGTCCGCCGACGAACTGGCCGGGCTGCAGCGCGAGCTGGCGGTGCTGGCCGAGGATTTCCGTAGCGGCGCGTTCGTGCTGGATGCGCGCTTCGAGGACGGGCACTCGGCGATCGAGGCGCGGCTGACCGAACGCCTGGGCGATGCCGGGCGCAAGATCCACACCGGACGCAGCCGCAACGACCAGATCCTGGTGGCCACCCGGCTGTGGCTGAAGGACAAGCTGGCGCGGCTGGCGCAACTGAGCGCGGAGATCGCCAAGGTGGCGCTGGACCGTGCGCAGGCCGAGCGCGACCTGCCGGTGCCCGGCTACACCCACATCCAGCGCGCCGTGGTGTCCTCGGCGGGCATGTGGTGGGCGGGCTGGGCCGAGGCCTTCATCGACGACGCGCTGCGCGCCCGCGACACCCTGCGCCTGGTCGACTGCAATCCGCTGGGCACCGCCGCCGGCTACGGCGTCAACCTGCCGCTGGACCGTGCGCACACCACCGCCGCGCTGGGCTTCGCGCGCCTGCAGGTCAGCCCGATCTATGCGCAGCTCTCGCGCGGCAAGTTCGAGATGGCCGCGCTGGAAGCGCTGGGCAGCGCCACCCTGGACCTGCGCCGCCTGGCCTGGGACCTGTCGCTGTTCACCAGCGGCGAATTCGGGTTCGTCGCGCTGCCGGCGCAGTACACCACCGGCAGCTCGATCATGCCCAACAAGCGCAACCCGGACGTGATCGAGCTGATGCGCGCCACCCACGCCAGCGTGGCCGCCGCGCGTACCGAGATCGAACAGTTGTTGTCGCTGCCGTCCGGTTATCACCGCGACCTGCAGAGCAGCAAGGGCGCGATCTTCCATGGCTTCGGCCGAGGCCTGTCCGCGCTGGAGCTGCTGCCGGCGCTGCTGGCCAACCTGGAGTGGCGCGAGGACAGGCTGCGCGCGGCGATCGATTCGGGCATGTACGCCACCGACGTGGCGGTGGAAGCCGCAGTGGCCGGTGTGCCGTTCCGCGAGGCCTATCAGGCCGCCGCCGCGTCCGCCGACAGCGCTGGGCAGGGGCGCACGCCGGAAGGCAGCCTGGCCGCGCGGGTCTCGCCCGGCGCTGCCGCCGATCTGCGCCTGGACGAGCTGCAGGCGCGCTGGCACGCGCTGGACGCTTGATTGCCTGTGGGAGGGCTTCAGCCGCGACGCCTCGGCGCTAACGCGTCGGGGCTGAAGCCCCTCCCACAAAAAGCATTCGCTGCGACGCCGAACATGCAAACCGATTGCAGAAGGAACACCGTACGATGAAGCACTACCTGGTCCTGGCGATGCGCAAACCGAGCTTCGACGAGCGCGTGGTCGCGCCGCATCAGGCCTTCCTCGACGACCTGCGTGCACGCGGCCTGCTGGCACTGACCGGCGGCTTCAGCGATCGCAGCGGCGGCGCCTACCTGCTGCAGGGCGTGGACGACCTGGCGCAGGCCCAGGCGATCGTCGCCGCCGATCCGCTGGCGATCCAAGGTTGCTCTGACCTCACCGTGTACGAATGGAACACGCGCTGATCCCATGACCTCGCAGACGCCATCGCCCTTCGTCGAACAACGCCTGCCGCCGTGGCGGCGCGCAGTGCTCAAGGTCGGCAGCAGCCTGTTGGCCGCCGACGGCGGCGGGCTCACGCCGCGCTTCGCGCTGGGCCTGGCGCAGTTCGTCTCGGCCAACCTGGCGGCCGGGCGCGAACTGGTGATCGTGTCCTCCGGCGCGGTCGCCGCCGGGCGCGCCATCGTGCCCAAGGCCGCCGAGGCCGGTGCGGCGCTGGCGGCACGGCAGGGGGC
>NZ_AQOJ01000276.1:0-4241 GCF_000364685.1 Xanthomonas sp. SHU 166 | reverse complement strand
CGCCACGGCGCAGCCTGACAAGGCGCCGGCGACCGCCGGCCTGACCGTGGCGGTGTCGCTGGACCCGGCGTTCGCCGCCCGCGTGCGCCTGCGCGGCGACGCCAGCGTGTTCGTGATCGCGCGCGTGCCGGACGGCCCGCCGATGCCGGTGGCGGTGCAGAAACATCCGCTGCAGGCGCTGCCGTTGCGGGTGACGCTGAGCGACGCGGACAGCCCGATGCCGACGCAGAAACTCTCGCAACTCAAGCAGGTGCAGGTGATCGCGCGGCTGTCGGCCAGCGGTAATGCCATGCGCCAGGACGGCGATCTGGAATCGGCGCCGGTGACGGTCACCCTGCCGGCGACCGCGCCGGTGGAGCTGGTGATCGGCAAGCCGTAGCGCAAGCAGTCGTGTGTGAGCGACCGTGCCTGATCGGGACCGTCCGGTCGCGACCAGGCCAAGACGCCAGCAAGAATGCGAAACGTCGTTGCAGGAGCGGCTTCAGCCGCGACACGCTCTACCGGGAGTCCTGTCGCGGCTGAAGCCGCTCCCACGAGGCAATCGCGGTGGAAGCGAATGATCAGACGCGCAGTAGATCCGGCCCGGCGTCACTCACGGAGGCCATTGCGGCCCGACACGCTCCATCCCGCACCCCGCATACGCCGGATGCGCAATCGCGCGGCTAGAATCGGCGCATGACCGAATTCATCCCGCCCGGCAGCCGCTTCCTCGCCCTGCCCTCGCCGTTCCCGATGAAACGTGGCGGCCAGTTGCATGGCGCGCGGGTCGCCTACGAAACCTGGGGCACGCTGTCGGCCGCGCGCGACAACGCGGTCCTGATCGTCACCGGACTCTCGCCCGACGCGCATGCCGCAGCCAACGCCGACGATCCCACGCCAGGCTGGTGGGACGGCATGCTCGGCCCGGGCAAGCCGATCGACACCCAGCGTTGGTTCGTGATCTGCGTGAACTCGCTGGGCAGTTGCAAGGGCTCGACCGGCCCCGCCTCAGCGCACCCGGACGACGGCCAGCCGTATCGCCTGCGCTTCCCGGAGCTGTCGATCGAGGATGGTGCCGACGCCGCTGCGCAAGTGGTGCGGGCACTGGACATCGCGCAGTTGGCCTGCGTGATCGGCAACTCGATGGGCGGCATGACCGCGCTGGCGCTCCTGCACCGGCATCCAGGCCTGGCCCGCAGCCACATCAATATTTCCGGCAGCGCGCAGGCACTGCCGTTCTCGATCGCGATCCGCTCGCTGCAGCGCGAGGCGATCCGCCTGGACCCGAACTGGAACGGCGGCGACTACGACGAAGCCACCTATCCCGAATCGGGCATGCGCATGGCACGCAAGCTGGGCGTAATCACCTACCGCTCGGCGCTGGAATGGGACGGCCGCTTCGGCCGCGTGCGCCTGGACTCGGACCAGACCGACGACGATCCGTTCGGCCTGGAATTCCAGGTCGAGAGCTACCTGGAAGGCCACGCCCGCCGCTTCGTGCGCCGCTTCGACCCGAACTGCTATCTGTACCTGAGCCGCTCGATGGACTGGTTCGACTTGGCCGAACCTGCGGGCGGCGACGTACTGGCCGGCATCGCCACGATCCACATCGAGCGCGCATTGGCGATCGGCGCCAACACCGACATCCTGTTCCCGGTGCAACAGCAGCAACAGATCGCCGACGGTCTGCGCGCCGGCGGCGCACAGGCGCAGTTCCTGGGGCTGGATTCGCCGCAGGGCCACGATGCCTTCCTGGTGGATTTCGCGCGGTTCGGGCCGGCGGTGCAGAATTTTTTTAAATTAGAAATGTAGAAAACAAAGGACGACTATGAATAACCTGGAAGATATAATTGCTGAAAAGAGAAACTCACTTAAAACAGATCGACTTGATATGTCGTTCGGTGAAATTATGAGTATCTTTGAAGATGGAGATTTATTCATATCACCTGAATATCAACGAGTTTTCAGGTGGTCTCAATTTCAACAAACCAGATTCATTGAATCTGTGCTTCTTGGAATACCAATACCTCCAATATTTGTCGCAGAAGATGACGCAGGGAAATGGGAGGTTGTTGATGGACTACAGCGGATTTCCACGATATTCTCTTTCTTTGGCCTACTAAAAGAAGTTCCTGAAAAAAACAACTCCACCCTTACAGTGGGCGAAATGATTCCTCAACTTGAGGGCTTAACAAGCAACACGCTGCCTATAAAACTTAAAACAACATTAAAAAGAGCAGTGTGCAGAGTTGAAATTGTTCGATGGGACAGCCTTGAGGACATTCGATATGAGCTGTTTAACAGATTAAATACCGGAGCCAGCCCGCTATCCGATCAAGAGATTCGAAATTGCATATTCCGCGCATATGCAGTTGATCTTAATCAGATACTGAGGGATGTAGCAAAAATTGACGAATTCAATGAATTAATTGCGCCAAGTGATGCAAAAAAGGAAGGAATGTTTTTAGAAGAACTGACACTTCGGTTCTTTGCGTTTAAACATCTAACAGAGGAATTCAGGACGACAGTCCCACAATTTTTAACTGAATTCATGAAGGAAGTCTCGAAAGGAGACCATCCCTTCGACCTCGACAGAGAGAAGAAATATTTTGTCGAAGTAATTAACTTCCTAAATGACACCTATGGCAAAAAGATATTTCGCCCCAAAGGTAATTTTGCGCTACACCTATTTGACTCAATTGCATATGCACTTCCCAAAAAGTTTAAGAAAATCAAGGGAAATGAGAAAAAAATTATGGCCAAAATAAGCATGCTAACTAGGGATAAAAAATACAATGCAATTGGCACCAGCACGTTCTCCAATACCCGAATCAGAAACAGAATGAATCGAGCCCTAGAGATATTCAATGCCCCATAAAGTTATAGAGGAAATTGTCGCCAGTAATGAGTGGAGGCAAGGCGACTTTGCCAAATTGAAAATGAACGCTTCTGGAGTAGAAGAATTACTCTGGTGTAGGCTTTGCATACCTTTAATATATGCGCACTGGGAGGGGTATGTAGTCAGCTCACTAAAAATACTTTTAGATCATTTAAATGAGCTAAGCCTTTCCCCTGAAGATATTCCAACGAAATTAGTTGTAGTGGGGCTCGGGGAAAGCTACAAGTCACTAAGCGGGAAACAGTCATTTTCACAACGCATTGTTTTTACTGAAAAATTCAGGAAGCTTCTTAGGGAGTCAATAAAATTCCAGAAAAAAATAGACACAAAGTCCAATCTGAAAACTGAAAATTTCAAAGAACTTTGTGAAATGTATGGTTTCGACTACGTCAAATTTTCAGATGTAGGCGCGGACATTGACAGGCTAGTCAACATTAGAAATGCAATAGCTCACGGGGAGAACGGCTTCAATCCCGACATGAAAAACGTCGAAAAATATATAGGCGCAGTAACTACGGCAACCGATCTTCTTCGCGAAGAGATAGAGAACTTCCTCAAAAACGAGGAATATTTAATTAAGAAAATCCCTCAATAAGGCATATCTAGGGATAACCATCCCTCCTGCAACCGATAACGCACATGCACCACGCCCTCGGGCAGCGCATCGTGACTGATCAGCAGCAGGCTGCGCTGGCCCAACGCCTGCGCCAGGTCGCGCAACAGCGCCTGCGCGGTGTCCACGTCCAGGCCTTCGGTGGGTTCGTCCAGCACCAGCAACGGTGCCTCGCGCAACAGGGCACGGGCCAGGGCCAGGCGCCGCGCCTGGCCGGCGGACATGGTGGCGCCGTTTTCGCCGAGCCAGGCGTCGAGGCCACCGACTTCGTGCAGCCAGGCGTCGAGCCGCACGTCGGTCAGCACCCGCTGCAGCCGCGCATCGTCGGCCGATGGATCGCCCAGGCGCAGATTGTCGCGCACGCTGCCGGCGAACACCGGCGCGCCCTGCGGCAACCAGGCGATGCGGCGGTGCCACTGCGCCTCGGCCACGTCACGCAGGTCGACGCCGGCATAGCGGACGCTGCCGTGTTGCGGATCCCACAGCCGCAGCAGCAGCGCCGACAGGGTGGTCTTGCCGCTGCCGCTGTCGCCGGAGAGGGCGATGCGCTCGCCCGGCGCAATGCGCAGGGACACACCGTCGAGTACGCGCCGCGCCTCGCCCGGCCAGGCGAAGACGATGTGGTCGAACTGCACCTCGCCGGTCGCCGGCAGCGAACGCGGTTGCGCCGGGTCGAGCACCGGTGGCGCCTGCCCGGCGATCGCCTGCAGGCGCCGCGCGGCGACGCGGCCGGACTGCAGCGCCTGCCAG
>NZ_AQOJ01000275.1:0-544 GCF_000364685.1 Xanthomonas sp. SHU 166 | reverse complement strand
CGCTGTAAGGCGACCGCCGCGCGCGGCCACACGACGGCCACGCGCACGGCGGCCGACACCTCACGCGTCGAGCGCGTCCTCCACCGCCACGGCCGGCGACGCCGCCGCGGTGTCTTCCGCAAGCCGCGACACCTGCGCCGGTCTGGCTGCGGGCGCCGGCGCGGCCAGGCGGAACAGCGCGACCGACTGGCTCAGTTGTCCGGCCTCCTCTTCCATGGCGCGCGCAGAAGCCGTGGCTTCTTCGACCAGCGCCGCGTTCTGCTGGGTGGCCTGGTCCATCTGCGCCACGGTGGTGTTGACCTGTTCGATGCCGGCCGACTGCTCGCGCGAGGCCGCCGAGATCTCGCCCATGATGTCGGTGACGCGCTGCACCGAGGCCACGATCTCCTGCATGGTGGTGCCGGCCTGGCCGACCAGGGCCGAGCCATCGGCCACGCGCTCCACCGACTCGTCGATCAGGCCCTTGATCTCCTTGGCCGCATTGGCCGAGCGCTGGGCCAGCGTCCGCACCTCGCTGGCGACGACCGCGAAGCCGCGGCCCTGT
>NZ_AQOJ01000274.1:0-4593 GCF_000364685.1 Xanthomonas sp. SHU 166 | reverse complement strand
GAAGGCGATGCCGTCGATCACGCCGATGATGTCGCCGATGCGCCGCGACGAGGACGCGATGCCCTCCATCGTGCTCACCACCTGGCCGACCACATTGCCGCCCTGCACGGCGACCGCGGCAGCGCCGGCGGCCAGGCGGTTGGCCTGCTGCGCGTACTCGGCGTTCTGCTTGACCGTGGAGGTCAGTTCTTCCATCGACGCGGCGGTTTCTTCCAGGCTTGCCGCCTGCTGCTCGGTGCGCCGCGACAGGTCGTCGTTGCCGGCGGCGATCTCGGCGGCGGCCGCATCGATCGCGGCCGACGAGTGCTGGATGCGGCCGACGATCTCGGTCAGACGCGCGACGGTGGCATTGGCGTCGTCGCGCATCCGCGCGAACACGCCTTCGAACTCGCCGTGCATGCGCCCGGTCAGGTCGCCGCTGGCCACCGCCTGCAGCAGCGAGGAAAGCGCGTTGAGGTTGCGGTCGGCCGTGCTCATCAGCTGATTGAGGTCGACCAGGATCTGCCGGAAGTCGAAGTCGAAGGCGGCCTCGTCGCTGCGCGCGGTGAAGTCGCCGGCGGCCGCCGCCGCGGCCATCCGCTTGATTTCGCCATTGATCCGCAGCAGGTTGCGGCGCACGTCGTTGAGCGACTGGGTGATGACCGCGCGTTCGCCCGGCAATGCTTCCAGTTCCTGCGACAGGTCGCCGCGCGCGTAGCGCTTGATCAGCTCGACCACGCGCAGGGTCACCGCGATGTGCCCCTCGACCAGCGCGTTGCCGGCCTGGACCATGCTGCCGAACTCGCCGGGGAACTCGCTGGCGACGATGCGGTGGCTGGTGACGCCGGCCTCGTGCTGCGCGCCCATCTCGGTCTGTGCCTGGATCACGCGGCGGAGCTGGCGCTGCATGCTGTCCATGGCCTGCAGCAACTGGCCGACCTCATCGCCGCTGTCGATGGCGATGGGGTTGTCCAGCTTGCCCTGCGACACCGCATGCGCGGTGCGGATGGCACGCCGCAACGGACGGGTGATGGCGCGCGCGACGATCCAGCCGAAGGCGATGCAGGCCAGCGCGCCGAGCACGCCGACGATCAGGCCGCCGACGCTGGCGGCGATCGAACTGTCCACGGCGTTCTGCACGGTGGCGCGGAACCGTGCGTCGGCGCTGTGGTGCATCGCGTTGAGATGGGTGCGGTAGCGCTCCAGCGACGGTGCCATCGCCTCCATCTGCGCCGCATCCGGTTCGCGCTGCTGCGCGAAGGCCGTGGCCACCGCCGCCGCATGCGCGTAGTACTCGTCGAACTCCTTGCCCAGCCGCGCCAGTTCCTGGGCATTGCCCGGGTCGGTCTGCTGCAGCTTCTGGTAGGACGCGTGGATCTGCGACGCGATCGGCGCGGTCGCCTTGAGCATGTCCATGTCGCCGGCCGCCGCCGCGCCGTTCAGTCCATTGATGATCTTGTCCAGCGCGGCGACGTTGCGCGTCATGGTGTCCAGCACCGGGAAGTGCACGTCGCGGATCGCCTCCAGATGCCCGTTGTTGCGCTGGAACACCACGGTGCTGAAGCCGATGTAGCCCAGCAGGCACAGGATCGACACCGCCGCCGGCAGCAGGATCTTCCAGAACAACGGCAGGGAAAGCAGACGTCTCATCATGGAGGCTCTCCGGAGGCAATTAGGGCTTGAAGACGACCTTGACGCTCGCATCCTGCGTGCCGGCATCGATGTAGCCGATCGCGCCGGGCGAGGCGGCGACCGCCTTCTTGACCGCATCGTCGCCGGCCACGTGCTTGGGACGCTGCGCCTTGCCGGTGAACATCAGCTGCGACCAGTACGACTTCAGCTGCGCGGCATCGCGGCCGGTGACCTTCTTGTAGAACTCCTCGCGCGCCTTGGCGCCCTCGTCCTGGTCGATCGGCGTGGCCTGCGCGCCGCCCGGCAGGCTGTTGGACTTGGCCAGGAAGATCTGCGACACCTGGTCCTTGCTCAGGCTGTCCACCGGGCTCTTGGACGACATCACCACCACCACCTCGGCCTGCGCGGCGGTGCAGAACAGCAGGGCCAGCGCCACAGCGCCGGCAATCTTGTAAGCATTCATGGTGTCGTCCTCAGAACACGAAATCGAAGGAGGCCGACAGCAGGTTGTAGCTGCCGCCAGGACGGAAACCCGGCTGGATGTTGCCGAGGCTGCCGTACGAGCCGGCGTTGTTGACGATGTGGCTGGCCTGGAACTTGAAGGCCACGTTCTCGTACACGTCCCAGCGCAGCGAGGCGGTGTAGCTGTGGCGGCCGTTCTCGGCGAGCGCGACGGCGCGGGTCATCAGCCCCAGCGGATCGGCGCCCGGCGCGATCACCGGTGCCTTCTTGTCGACGTTGGCGTAGGTCAGCGACGGGGTCAGCGCGCCGAAGCGCGCACCGGCGCTCACGTAGCCGGAGGTGGTCTTGCCGTTGAGCGAAGGCGAGTAGTCGGCGCGGATGACTTCGGCGCGCGCGAACCACGGACCCGGATCGTAGCTGTAGCCGGCGCTGGCGAAGCTGCCGGCGACGCCGACGGTGTCCAGGCGTTCGGCCAGAGCCGGGTTGATCCGGCGATACAGACCGAACAGGCGGTCCAGATCGTCGGTGCGGTAGTCGGCATTGCCCTTGATGTAGGCCACGCGGTAGGTGGAAGCGCCTTGGTCCAGCACCAGCGACAGGCCGCGCATCGCGTGCACTTCGGCCTTCTTGGAATCGATTCGGCCGTAGAAGCCCTGCACGCTGAGCACGCTCTGGCCGACATTGCGCGTGTACACGCCTTCCACGCCGTCCATCGCCATCAGGTAGTTGTAGACCTCGTAGGGCGGACGCACCCACGGCGTGGCGTAGCCGACGCGCTGGTACTCGGACAGCATGTACAGCGGCGCGGTGATCCGGCCGACACGCACCGCGAAGTCCGGCGCGAACTGGTACTTGACGTGGGCCAGGGTGACCTTCGGCGCATACGAGGCGCGCTCGGCGTACTCGCTGGTGACCTGCAGCACGCCGCTGAACTTGTCGGTAAAGGTGGCGTTGACCTGCCCGGCGATGCGCGAGTCCGGACGCGGCGATGTCCGCTGGCTGGCGCCGGCGCCTTCGGTGGTCTGCAGGTCCGGCGTGAAGTCGGCACGGTCCTCGGTGGAGTGCACCAGGCCCAGGGTGCCGAAGCCGCTGAAGGACAGCTCGGGGCCGTCCTGGGCCTGGACATTGCCGGCAGAGGCGAGTGCCAGCGCACCGCTCAACAGTAAAACCTTGAATTTCATTGAATTTCCCCAGTTACATGGCGGGTTGGCGATGGCCGACGATCCGACCGCACCCATCCCCGTAGATACGGCCCGTGACGGCAGTGAGCCGATAACGGCGTTCGCGCCGCGTTCTTGAGCGCTGTCATGGTTTTTACGACGAACGGTTCGCAGAACCCGTGCCGCGGTGTCTCCCGGCGGCCGGCCAGCGGTGGCAGCCGCCACCCTGCCGTTGGACAGATGTCGGCCGTCGCGGCGGCCCGCTAGACTCGCCGCCATGACCCGCCAAGGACCTGCACCCATGACCCAGTGGTACTTCCTGACCGGCAGCGAACAGACCCGCTCCGGCCCGTTCGACGATGCCGATGCAGTCGCCTTCGCCCGCAACAACCCCACGGCACTGGCCTGGAGCCAGGGCCAGAACGGCTGGTTGCCGGTGGCGCAGATCGCGGCCCTGCAGGGTGGCGCGACGTTCCTGCCGCCGGGCCTGCCGCCGCCGCCGGCCGCAGGCGGCCGCGCCGACGAGATCGACTTCCGCATCGTCGGCCACGAAATGCAGTTCGTGGAGATCGAGCTGGACCCCGGCGAGAGCGCGGTGGCCGAGGCCGGCGCCCTGATGTTCAAGGACGCGGCGGTGCAGATGGACACCGTGTTCGGCGACGGTTCCGGCGGCAACCAGGGCGGGCTGATGGGCAAGCTGCTGTCGGCCGGCAAGCGCCTGGTCACCGGCGAGAGCCTGTTCACCACGGTGTTCACCCATCAGGGCCAGGGCAAGGCCAAGGTCGCCTTCGCCGCGCCCTATCCCGGCACCGTGCTGGCGATGAAGCTGGACCAGCACGGCGGCCGCCTGATCTGCCAGAAGGACAGCTTCCTGGCCGGCGCACGCGGCGTGTCGCTGGGGATCCATTTCCAGCGCAAGATCATGACCGGCCTGTTCGGCGGCGAAGGTTTCATCATGCAGAAGCTGGAGGGCGACGGCTGGGTGTTCGTGCATGCCGGCGGCTGCGTGGTCGAGCGCGAGCTGGCCGCCGGCGAGCGGCTGGACGTGGACACCGGCTGCGTGGTCGCCTTCCACGCCTCGGTGGACATGGACGTGCGCCCGGTCAGCGGCATCAAGAGCATGTTCTTCGGCGGCGAAGGCATGTTCCTGGCCACCCTCACCGGACCCGGCAAGGTCTGGCTGCAGTCGCTGCCGTTCTCGCGCCTGGCCGGACGCATGTTCGCCGCCGCGCCGCAGGGCGGCGGGCAGAACCGCGGCGAAGGCTCGGTGCTGGGCGGCTTCGGCCGCATCCTCGACGGCGACAACAACTTCTAAAGCCGCGCATCAGCCCCTCTCCCCCCGGGAGAGGGGTTGGGGTGA
>NZ_AQOJ01000273.1:0-5998 GCF_000364685.1 Xanthomonas sp. SHU 166 | reverse complement strand
CGCCGATCCTGCGGACAGCGGCTACCAACTGCCGTCGGCGCCACTGCAGGCCATCGTCGATGCGCCGCGGCCGCCGCAGCTGTCGCTGAGCCCACGGCGCGATCTGGCGGCGATGCTGCAGTTGCCTGCGCTGCCCGGCATCGCCCAGGTCGCGCAGCCGGAACTCAAGCTGGCCGGGCTGCGCATCCATCCGCGCACCCGCTCGCAGAGCCGCTTCGCCTTCGGCGACAAGCTGTGGCTGCTGCGCATCGCCGACGGCAGCGAGCTGCAGATCGAAGGTTTGCCGTCGCCGCTGTCGATCGCCGGCATGGCCTGGGCACCGGACCAGCGGCATCTGGCCTTCAATCGGGTCGACGGGCGCAGCGGCGCCAACGAACTCTGGGTGGTGGACATCGCTGCGCGGCGTGCGCGACGTGTCGCCGAGCGGCTCAACACGGTGTCCGGCGAGGGCTATGCGTGGATGCCGGACAGCCGCCAACTGCTGGTGTTGCTGCAGCCGCAGGCGCAGGGCGCGGCGCCGCCCGCCGACGCGGTGCCGACTGGGCCGGCGGTGCAGCAGACCGCCGGTGGCGGTGCCACCGCCTTGCGCACCTACCAGGACCTGCTGAAGAACGAGGCCGACGCGCGCCAGTTCGACGATCAACTACGCGCGCAGCCGGCGCTGGTCGACGTCGACGGGCGGATGCAGCGCATCGCGTCTCCCGACCTGTATCTGTCGCTGGCGCCGTCGCCGGACGGCCGTTATCTGCTGGCGCAGCGCCTGCAGCGGCCGTTCTCCTACCTGGTGCCGGCCAGTGGCTTCCCGCGCACCATCGAGGTGCTGGACCGCGCCGGCAAGCCGGTGTACACGGTGGCGCAGTTGCCGCTGGTGGAAGGCCTGCCGACCGGCAACGATGCGGTGCGCACCGGTGTGCGCGATATCGACTGGCGCAGCGACGCGCCGGCCACCCTGGTCTGGGCCGAGGCCCAGGACGGTGGCGATCCGGCGCGCGAGGCGGCGGTGCGCGACGCGGTGCTGCTGCAGGCGGCGCCATTCACCGCGCCGCCGGTGACGCTGGCGCGCCTGCAGTCGCGCTTCGCCGGCATCGCCTGGGGCCGCGGCGACCTGGCGCTGATCGACGAGTTCTGGTGGAAGACGCGCCAGACCAGACAATGGCGCGTGGCCCCGGACAACCCCGCGCAGGCGCCGCAGCTGCTGGTGCAGCGTTCGCAGGAAGATCGCTATGCCGATCCGGGCACGCCGGTGACGGAGCGCGATGCGGCCGGCAATCCGCGCCTGTTGATCGCCGCCGACGGCCACAGCCTGTTCCTGCGCGGCGAAGGCGCCTCCCCGCAGGGCGATCGACCGTTCCTGGATCGCTACGATCTGGACACGCGGAAAAGCACGCGCCTGTTCCAGTCGCAGGCGCCGTACTACGCGGTGCCGCAGGCCTTGCTCGACGCCAGCGGCCAGCGCCTGCTGATCACGCGCGAAACACCGCAGGAGCCGCGCAATTTCTACCGGCTCGACGCTGCGAACGCGGAGCCGGTGGCACTGACCCATTTCACCCATCCCACGCCGCAGTTGCGCGACGTGCACAAGGAGCAAATCCGCTATCGGCGCAAGGACGGGGTGGAGCTGACCGCGACCCTGCTGCTGCCGCCGGGCTACGACGCCAAGCGCGACGGCCCGCTGCCGATGCTGATGTGGGCCTACCCGGGCGAGTTCAAATCCGCCGACGCCGCCAGCCAGGTCACCGATTCGCCGTACCGCTTCAACGCGATCGGCTACTGGGGCCCGCAGGCGTTCCTGGCGCTGGGCTATGCGGTGCTCAACGATCCGTCGATGCCGATCGTCGGCGAGGGCGCGCGCGAACCCAACGACACCTATGTCGAGCAACTGGTCGCCGATGCGCAGGCGGCGGTGGACGAGGTGGTGCGGCGCGGCGTCGCCGACCGCAACCGCATCGCCATCGGCGGGCATTCCTACGGCGCTTTCATGACCGCCAACCTGCTCGCGCACACGCGCCTGTTCAAGGCCGGCATCGCCCGCAGCGGCGCCTACAACCGCTCGCTGACCCCGTTCGGCTTCCAGTCCGAGGAGCGCACCTACTGGCAGGCGCAGCCGGTGTACCAGGCGATGTCGCCGTTCAACTACGCCGACCGGATCAAGGATCCGCTGCTGCTGATCCACGGCGCCGAGGACAACAACTCCGGCACCTTCCCGATCCAGAGCGAGCGCATGTACGCGGCGATCAAGGGCAACGGCGGCACCGCGCGGCTGGTGATGCTGCCTAACGAGGCGCATGCCTACCGCGCGCGCGAGTCGGTGCTGCAGATGCTGGCCGAGAGCGAGCGCTGGCTGCGCACCTATCTGGGACCTGCGCCCACGCCGACGTCCATGCCGGCTGCGGCAGGCGCCACGCCGCGCTGAGCCGCGCCTGCGCCACGGCCGCACGTGCGTGCCGCCGTGGCGCAGGGCGCTGCTGTGCAGTGCAAATGGTTCGCTTTGAAACCGTCGTGCGGCCGACGGGAACGCGATCCCTTTTCGGTTAGGCTTGCGGCGCCCCCACTGCCGAGCCATGCGTTTCCCGATGAACGAGTCCCGCAGCAGCATCGTCTTCGCCACCCCCGACCTTCCCCTGCGCGACGACGTGCGCCGCCTCGGCGCCCTGGTGGGCGACCTGCTCGCCGAACAGGTCTCGGCGCAGTTCCTCGACGAGATCGAACGCATCCGCACCACCGCGATCGCGCGCCGCGAGCGCGCCGCGCCGCTGTCCTCGCTGAGCGAGCAACTCGCCGGCCGCGCACCGCGCGATGCCGAAGCGCTGGTGCGCGCCTTCAGCACGTATTTCCAGGTGGTCAACATCGCCGAGCGCGTGCACCGCATCCGTCGCCGCCGCGATTACCAGCGCAGCAGCGCCGACACGCCGCAGCCGGACGGCCTGCTCGACGCCTTGCGCCGGCTCAAGGCGCAGGGCGTCGGCATCGACGAACTGCGCGACTGGCTGCCGCGCATCGACGTCGAGCCGGTGTTCACCGCGCACCCGACCGAGGCGGTGCGGCGCGCGCTGCTGGAGAAGGAACAGTTGATGGTGGCCAGCCTGGTCGACAACCTCGACGGCCTGCGCACCCCGGGCGAGCGCGCCACCGACGCGGCGCGCTTCCGCATGGCGCTGACCGCCTCGTGGCAGACCGCCGATTCCTCGCCGGTGCGTCCCACCGTGGAGGACGAGCGCGAGCATGTCGGTTTCTACCTGACCCAGGTGCTGTACCGGGTGATCCCGGTGATGTACGAGACCCTGGAGCACGCCATCGAGCAGACCTACGGGCAGGCGCTGAGCCTGCCGCGGCTGCTGCGCTTCGGCACCTGGGTCGGCGGCGACATGGACGGCAACCCCAACGTCGATGCCGCCACCATCACCGCCACCCTCGACGCGCAGCGGCGTGCGGTGCTGGAGCGCTATCTGAAGGAACTGTGGCAGCTCGCCAGCCTGCTCAGCCAATCGACCACCCTGGTCGCGGTCAGCGCGCCGCTGCTGGAGCAACTGGAGCGTTACCGGCAACTGCTGCCGGAAGCCGCGGCGCGCTCGCGGCCGCGCCACGGCGACATGCCGTACCGCCTGCTCAACGATCTGATGCGCGCGCGCCTGCAGGCGACCCTGGACGATGCGCCCGGTGCCTATGCCGCGCCGGCCGAACTGGAAAGCGATCTGCAGTTGATCCTGGACAGCCTGCAGGCCAACAAGGGCCTGCACGCCGGCTGGTTCGCGGTGCGGCGCCTGCTGTGGCGGGTGCGCAGCTTCGGCTTCCACCTGGCGCGGCTGGACGTGCGCCAGGAGTCCAGCGTGCATGCGCGCGCGGTCGCCGCCGCGCTGGACACGCAGGACTGGGACGCGCGCGCGGTGGAAGCGCGCGCAGGCCTGCTCGGCCCCTACGCCAGCGGCGAACAGGCGCTGCCGGCGGCCGACGACGAAAGCAATGCGCGGCTGGACGCGGTGTTCGCCGCGCTCGCCGATGCGCGCGCGCGGCACGGCGCCGACGCGCTGGGCAGCTACATCATCTCGATGGCGCACGACCGCGCCGACGTGCTGACCGTGCTGGCGCTGGCGCGCCGCGGCGGCCTGGTCGATGCCGACGGCGCGGTGCCGCTGGACATCGTGCCGCTGTTCGAGACCGTGGACGACCTGCGCGGCGGCACCGCGACCCTGCGCGACCTGCTGGCCGATCCGGTCTACCGCCGCCACCTGGCCGCGCGCGACGACGTGCAGATGGTGATGCTCGGCTATTCCGACAGCGGCAAGGACGGCGGTATCGCCGCCTCGCGCTGGGGCCTGCAGCGTGCGCAGGTGGAACTGCTGCAGGCGGCGGCCGAACTGGGCATCCGCTTGACCTTCTTCCACGGCCGCGGCGGCTCGATCGTGCGCGGCGGCGGCAAGACCACGCGCGCGCTGGAGGCGGCGCCGCGCGGCAGCGTCGACGGGCGCCTGCGCGTGACCGAGCAGGGCGAGGTGATCCACCGCAAGTACGGCATCCGCGCGCTGGCGCTGCGTTCGCTCGAACAGATGACCGGCGCGGTGCTGCTGTCGAGCCTGCGCCCGCGTGCGGCCGATGCGCGCGAGGCCGGCTGGCGGCCGGTGATGGACTTGGTCGCCGAGCACAGCAGCCAGGCGTACCGCGGCTTCGTCGGCGATGCCGAGTTCATGCGCTATTTCCGCCTGGCCACGCCGATCGACGTGATCGAGCGCATGACCCTGGGCTCGCGGCCGTCGCGGCGGCTCGGCCAGGATGCGGCGCTGTCCAACCTGCGGGCGATTCCCTGGGTATTCGCCTGGAGCCAGGCGCGCGCGGTGATCCCGGGCTGGTACGGCGTGGGCAGCGGCCTGCAGGCGGCGGTGGACGCCGGCCACGAGGACGCGCTGCGCGCGATGGCCGCGGACTGGCCGTTCTTCCGCACCTTCCTCGACGACATCGCCATGGTGCTGTCCAAGGGCGACCTCAACATCGCCGAGATGTTCTCACGCCTGTCCGGGCCGCTGCACGCGCGCTTCTTCCCGCGCATCCGCGACGAACTCGCGCTGACCAAGGGCTGGGTGAAGGCGCTGACCGGGCAGTCGTCGCTGCTGCAGCACGATCCCCGCCTGGCCTTGTCGATCCGTCTGCGCAATCCGTACATCGACCCGATCAGCGTGCTGCAGGTGGACCTGCTGCAGCGCTGGCGCGCCACCGACGGCGAAGACGAGGAATTGCTGCGGGCGCTGGTGGCCTGCGTCAACGGCGTCGCCCAGGGCGTGCAGAACACCGGCTGAGCCCAGTGCTTCCAGGGCGCCGTCGGTGGGTACCGGCGGCGGCCGACCGTGATCCGCTTGCAGGCGGACAAAATTGTCCGATAATGCCGCGCATGGAAATGCGAGCCGATACCGCCCACCGCCGCCGCCTGTTGCTGGACGCCGCCGACGAGGTGTTCTGCGCGCACGGCGTGCTGGCGCCGCTGGAACTGGTGGTGGAGCGCGCCGGCCTCGGCCGCGCCACCCTGTACCGCCATTTCGCCGACCGCACCGAACTGATGGCTGCCCTGCTGGAACGCGGCCTCGACGGCCTGGAGGGCTGCGCGCGCGAGATCGGTACGCGGCCGGACGGGCTGTTCCTGCTGATGTACGACGTCGCCGAACACATCGCGATGTCGGCGCCGCTGGCCGACTACTGGCGGTCGATGCCGCGCGAGCATCCGACGATCGCCGCGGCGCATACGCGGGCGATGGCGATCCTGCTGCCGTACCTGCAGCGTGCGATCGCCGCCGGCCTGTGCCGCGCGGACCTGGGCGAGCAGGACCTGGCCCTGGCGATGGACATGCTCGGCGCCTGCCAGCGCGGCAGCGACGAGGCCGAACGCAAGGCGCTGGCGCAGCGTTGTTGCCGCCTGCTGTGCCACGCCCTGGCCACGCCCGCGGCGGCGGCCGAGTTGTGAGCGCCGACGGCGCCGCGCGTCGACGCGCCTGGCCATGGCGGCTGGCGCACG
>NZ_AQOJ01000272.1:0-6392 GCF_000364685.1 Xanthomonas sp. SHU 166 | reverse complement strand
CAGTTCTTCCGGTGCGCCGCCGGCCAGCAGCGCGTGCAGGCGCGGCCGGTCCGGCGCCGCGCCCGGGGCCAGTCCCACCCAGGCGTCCTTGCCGGCGCCCTTGGCGGCGTAGAGGCAGCGGTCGGCCAGGCCCACGCTCTGTTCCCAGTCGCCCAGCGCCGGCCACGCGGCGACGAACGGCCACGGGGCGAAGCCGATGGAGCAGGTCAGGGTCAGTTCGCGCTCGGCCAGCGCGAAGCGCTGCGTCGCCACCGCCGCACGCAGGCGTTCGGCCAGGTCGCTGGCGACGTCTTCGCGCGGCAGGCGGGTGACCAGCAGGAACTCCTCGCCGCCCCAGCGCGCCAGCAGGTCGCGTTCGCCGCACAGTCCGCGCAGGCGATCGGCGCAGTGCACCAGCGCGGCGTCGCCGGCCTGGTGGCCGTAGTCGTCGTTGATGCGCTTGAAGTTGTCCACGTCGATCATGAAGAAGTACAGCGCATCGGCGCTGCTGCCTTCGTCCAGCGCCGCCAGCAGGGCCGGGCATTCGCGCGCCAGCCAGTCCTGCAGCTCGCGGCGGTTGGCGACCTGGGTCAGCGGATCCAGGCGTGTGGCCGCCTGCAGGCGCGCATTGCTCTGCAGCAACTGCTGGTTGGCGCGTTCGAGCTGGCGGGTGCGCTCGGCCACGGTCAGGTTGAGCAGTTCCACCATGTCGCGCTCGCGGTTGACCGTGTGCCGCACCCGCTGCAGCGCCAGGCCGAGCAGCGCCAGGCCCAGCACGACGTAGCCGGCGTAGGCCAGCGGATGCCGCCAGGGCGGTGGCAGCACCTCGATCTGCAGCCGCCGCGCGCCACCGAACTGGCCGTCGCGCCCGGCCGCTTCCACCACCAGCGTGTAGCGGTCCGGTGGCAGGTGGCTGACCGAGAAGTCGCTGTGCGCGGTCTGCGGGTATACCCAGCCCTTCTGCAGCCCGTCGACGCGGTAGCGCAGGCGTGCGGTGCCCGGGGCGGCGAAGTCGATCGCGGTCATGCCGATGGTGAACACGTTGTCGCGATGGTCCAGGGCGATGCGCTGCGCGTAGACCACGTCGCTCTCGGTCTGGTTCTCGCCGCCGTCGCGGTCCTCGCCGGCATTGAGGATGCGCAGGTCGGTGAGTACTGCGCGCGCCTGCGGGCTACGCAGCGGCAGGCGCGTGGGATCGATCACGTCCACGCCCTGGGTGCCGCCGAAGTACAGCAGGCCGTGCGCGTCGCGGTAGCCGCGGCCGCTGTTGTACTCCTGGTTCTGCAGGCCGTCGCGGCGGCCCAGGCTCTGCACGATGCGCGTGCGCGGATCCAGCACGCTCAGGCCGTTGTTGGTGCTCAGCCACAGCCGCCCCTGCGGATCCGGCAGGATCGTGTAGATGACGTTGCTGCTGAGCCCCTCGCGGTCGCTGTAGCGCAGCGCCACGTCGCGCTTGAGGTCGATGCGGTACAGCCCGCCGGAGAACGTACCCACCCACAGCACGCCGTCGTGTTCGTACAGCGACCACACCGACGGGTACAGGGTGCTGCCGCGCGGGCGGTAGGGCTCGGCGGGACGGCCGCTGCGCATGCGCCACACGCCGCAGTCGTTGCAGCCGATCCACAGCGTGTCTTCGCTGTCGCGGTAGACCCGGGTCAGGGTGTGCCCGTTCAGGGGTGCCCAGCGCGGATCGTTGCGCACGCGCCCATCGACCACGCGGGTCAGGCCGCGGCGGGTGGCCACCCATAGCGTGTCGCCTTCCAGCAGCAGATCGTTGACGTGCTCGTCGGCCAGCCCGCCCAGACGCCGCACTGTGCCGTTGCGGTCCAGGCGCCACAGCCCCTGGCGCGTGCCCAGCCACCAGCCGTCGCGGTCGGCGGCGATGCTGCGGATCGCCTGGCTGGCCAGCCCGGGCACCAGTTGCCAGGCGGCACGGCTGCTGTCGCGCAGCAGCAGGCCCTGGTCGGTGCCGATCAGCATGCGCTCGCCGTCGCGCCAGATGCTGCGCACGCTGCTGCTGGGCCACGCATGGGTGTCGCTGACGCGCTCCTCGTCGTTGCGGATCACCGCCGACAACGGACGCACCCGGTACAGCCCGCCGGTGTAGGTGCCGATCCACCAGGTGCCGTCGGGTGCCTGGTAGAAACGGATGATGGCGCTGTTGGGCGGCATGTCGAAGCTCAGCCGCTGCGGCGCATGCTGCGCGCTGTCCAGTTGCGTCACCGTGGCATTGGTGGTGCCGACCAGCACGCGGCCGTCGTGCAGCCGGATCAGCGCGCTGAGGTCGCTGCCGCCGGTGGCCAACTGCGCTGGCGTCCAGTGCGCCAGCACCGCGCCCTGCGCATCGAGCTGGAACAGGCCGCCGCTCGCCGAGGCCAGCCACAGCCCTTCCGGGCCGGACTGCAGGCCCACGCATTCGTCGATGCCGCGCGGTGCCGGCAGTTCCTCGCGCGCGTCGCGGCCCAGCCGCCACAACCGGCATTGCCGGTCCAGTGCGACCGGTTGCTTGCCGTCCGGCATCCAGGTCAGGCCCACCACCGGCGCATCGCCGCCCAGCGGGCGCGCCCGCTGCAGGTCGGCCTCGACCCGGTCCATGCCGCGTTCGGTGCCCAGCCATGCGCCGCCCTGCGGATCGATCAGGATCTGGGTGACGCGGTTGTGCGACAGGCCCTGCTTCGCGTCGAGGCGGTGGTGTTGCCAGGTGGCCAGCTCGATCACTTCCAGGCCGGCGTCGTTGGTGCCCAGCCACAGGCGGGTGCCGCGCGGCTCGAAGCCGATGCTGTCGATGCTGCTGCTGAGCAGGCTCTGCCGGCTGTCGCTGCCGAGTTCGCGCCGGTAGGCGCGGAACAGATGCCCGTCGAAGCGGTTCAGGCCTTCCTGCGTGCCGACCCACAGGAAGCCTTGGTCGTCGCTCTGCAGGGCGTTGATCGACAGCTGCGACAGGCCCTCGTCCAGGCCGAAGTGCTCCAGGCTGCTGGGCAACTCGTCGTCGCTTGCGGTGACGGCCGCGGACACGTCCGGCGCGAGCGCCAGGCACACGATGAGGCAGGACGCGGCCAGCGGCAGGCGGCCCAGCAGATTGGAGAACGAGACGGTCACGCCGTGTTATCGGCCATGGTGGGGCCGGCCTTGAATGCGCGACCGAGGACGCCTTGCTGCGCGCTGCGGAGGGCCACGCGCGGCGTGGCGGTGCTGTGCGCGGCGTCCTGCACGAGTTTCTCCGCAGGCACCCGGCACGCCGGTCTCGGGCAACCCGCCGCCGCCCGATCGGACCCCGCGCACTCGGCATCCAGCGGCCACGCACGTACACTGCGGGTCCTGCGCGTTGTCCGCGCCCACCCGACGCCGCGTTGCAGCGTCATGCCAGCCGCCTTCACGCCCATGGATGCCCCGACGATCCTGGTCGCCGACGACCACCCGCTGTTCCGCGCCGCCGTGCTGCACGCGCTGCGCCAGGCCTTGCCGCGTGCCCTGGTGGTGGAGGCGGCCAGCGCTGGCACCCTGGACGCCGCGCTGGCCGCGCAGGCCGATGCCGACCTGATCCTGCTGGACCTGGCCATGCCCGGCGCGCGCGGCTTCTCGGCCCTGCTGCACGTGCGCGGCGAGCGCCCGGACGTGCCGGTGGTGGTGATTTCCTCCAACGACCATCCGCGGGTGATCCGCCGCGCGCAGCAGTTCGGCGCGGCCGGCTTCATTCCCAAGTCCTCGCCGGCCGAGACCATCGGCATTGCGGTGGCGGCGGTGCTCGACGGCGGCACCTGGTTCCCACCGCTGACCGCGGCGCGGTCGGAGGCCGACGCGCAGCTGGCGGCGCGCCTGGCGCAACTGACCCCGCAGCAGTTCCGGGTGCTGTTGTGCCTGGCCGACGGCCTGCTCAACAAGCAGATCGCCTACGAACTGGGCCTGGCCGAGAACACCGTCAAGGTCCACGTGACCGCGATCCTGAAGAAGCTCGAATGCCACAGCCGCACCCAGGCCGCGGTGCTGGTGAAGGCGCTGGAGCCGGAAGGCGAGGCCTGAACCGGGCGCCGGCGGGGGGCGTTTTCTGCGGCGCCCGGATACGCGATGCTATGCGCCGATGCCCGCGCCCCCCGCGGGCGGAGACCACCGGACCATGCCCACCACGACCCTCCGCAACGAGCAGACCGCCCACTATCCGTTCCTGCAGGAGATGCTGGACGACGACTACTTCCCCCCGTCGCTGGTCGGCAAGGGACAGAAGATCCTGCTGCGGTTGTGCGAGGCGATCGAGGCGCAGGCACCGGCGGACCTGCCGGCGCTGTACCGGCTCACCCATGCCGCCACCGAAGAGTTCAACAAGCTGGCGTTGGAGTTCGAGGCCCACGACAGCGAGATCGAGACCGCCGCAAGCGAGAACATCGGCGTGGATTTCCTGCACATCGCCAAGGCCTATGGTTTCGAAGACGCCGACGTCGAGGAACTGATCGCGCCGCGCGAGTGGTAGAGGCATCGCTGCGCGCCCGTACCCTCACCCCAACCCCTCTCCCGGCGGGAGAGGGGCTAACGCGCGGCGCCGCCGGCTTTTTCCTTCTCCCCCGGGAGAAGGTGCCCCGCAGGGGCGGATGAGGGTACGGCAGCTAGAGATCCAAACTCCCCGAACCCAAAACCAAACCAAACCCAAGCAAAAGCCTCACCCACGCCGCAGCAACATCTGCGTCATCAGTGCGCGCAGGGCTGGCGCGCGGACCGGTTTGGCCAGGAAGCCCCAGCCGCGGTCCTGTGCCAAGGTGCGCAGCGCTGGATCGGCTTCGGCGGTGACCAGGATCACCCGCGGCTCGGCCTGCCAGCGTGCGCACAGCTGCGCGAACAGGGTCGGGCCGTGGCAGTCGCCCATGCGCACGTCCAGCAATACCAGTTCCGGCGCCTGTGCCGGCTGCGCCGCGGCCAGCGCCTGGTCCGGGCCGGCGGCCAGTTCCACCTGGCAGGCCCAGCGCGTCAGCAGGGTCCGGCTGGCCTCGCAGACCCGCGGGTCGTCGTCGATGCACCAGACCCGGCAGCCATGCAGGATCGGGTCGTCGCCGTTGTCGCTGGCCATCGCCGCCGGCAGCTGGCGTTGCGCCGCAGCGGCATCGCCCAGCGGCACGGTCACCGAGAACACGCTGCCGCGGCCCAACTGCGAGCGCAGGCCGATACGGTGGCCGAGCAGGCGGCCGATGCGCTCCACGATCGCCAGGCCGAGGCCGGCGCCGCGGTCGTTGGCGACGCCGTCGCCAAGCCGGCGAAATTCTTCGAAGATCTCCTGCTGCAGGGCGTCGGGAATACCCGGTCCCTGATCGTGCACTTCGATGCGCAGCTGCGCACCGTCGCGCCGGCAACCCAGCAGCACCCGTCCGCGCGGGGTGTAGCGCACCGCGTTGGACAGGAAGTTCTGCAGGATGCGCCGCAGCAGGGTCGCGTCGCTGCGCACGGTGGCGCGGGTCGGTACGTAGTCCAGGCGCAGCCCACGGCCTTCGGCGACGATGCCGAACTCGCGTGCCAGGGTCTGCAGCAGCGGGTCCAGCGCCAGATCCTGCACCTGCGTCTTCAACGTGCCCGCTTCCAGTCGCGAGATGTCCAACAGGCTGTTGAGGATCGCGTCCTGCGCCGCCAGCGCGTTGTCGACATGGTCGGCGATCTGCCGCGCATCGGCCTCGTGCAGCTTGCCGCGCAGCGCCGAGACGAACATGCGCGCGGCGTTGAGCGGCTGCAGCAGGTCGTGCACCGCCGAGGCCACGAAGCGGGTCTTGTAGCGGTTGGCGTTCTCGGCCTCGCGCTTGGCCTCGGCCAGGTCGTGGGTGCGCTCGGCGACGCGATGCTCCAGCGCGTCGGCCAGCGAGCGCAGTTCGCGCGCGGCGTTCTTGTAGCTGGTGATGTCGGCGTAGCTGGTCACGAAGCCGCCGTCGGGCAGCGGATTGCCGCGGATCTCCAGCACCGTGCCGTCGTCCTTCTCGCTCTCGCGCATGTGCGGACGGCCGCTGCGCAGGTGGTCCAGGCGGCGCTGGATCGCCGCTTCCACCGGGCCGGGGCCGAGCAGGCCGCGGCGCGCGTTGTAGCGGAACACATCCTCGATCGGGCGCCCGACCCGGATCAGTTCCGGCGGGAAGCGGAAGATCTCCAGATAGCGCGAATTCCACGCCACCAGGCGCAGTTGCGCATCGATGATCACCACGCCCTGCGGCAGGTGCTCCAGGCTGCGGCTGAGGCCGGTGTCGGCCTGCTGCGCGGCCTGCACGATGCCGTCCTGGGCGGTGCGCAGCTCCTGCGCATGCTGCTGCAGCAACGCCTCCAGTTCGCGCCGGCTGCGCTGGCGCAGCCGTGCCAGGCGCTGGCGCTGCTGGAACAGCAGGCCCAGGAACGACAGCGCCAGCCAGATCCCGGCCGCGGCCAGCGCGGCGGCGCGGCCGGCCGCGCGG
>NZ_AQOJ01000271.1:0-2309 GCF_000364685.1 Xanthomonas sp. SHU 166 | reverse complement strand
TGCCTGGCAGCCGCGCCTGGGCTTCTCCTACGACTTCTTCGGTGACCAGTCCGCCGTGCTGCATGGTGGTGCCGGGCGGTCCTACGACCGCAATCTGTTCGAACAGATGGCATACGAAACCAGCAAGGCGGCGCTGTCGCCGGTCGCGGTGTTCTTCCAGAACCCCGCCACCGGGCAGTGCTATCGCAGCGGCCGCGTGTGCGTGCCATGGGATACGAAGTACCTTAACGGCATGGATAACCTCAATGCCATTTCCGGCGTCAGCGGCAGCGGCGAGTTGTTCATGTTCAACAACCACCTGAAGACCCCGTACAGCGACCAGTACAGCATCGGCATCAGCAACCAAGTCGGCGATTGGCTGACCGACGTGACCGTGCAGCGCAACCTGAGCTACGACGGTTTCGCTATGTCGCTGATCAACCGCTATCCGGACGGTTCCTACTTCGATGCGACCGGTAGCGCGCCGTGGGGTCAGCCGGTGCCGGGCTACAAGAACACCATCATCGGCATGAATGGGTTGGAACAGCGGACCACCCAGGTGCTGCTGTCGGCGGAGAAGCCCTATACCAAGGAATCGGGCTGGGGCCTGACCCTGTCCTACACGCATACCAACGCGCGTCAGAACCGCAACATCGACGAGCCCTTCGCCTTCGACAAGGCCACCATCCACGACTATCCGTTCGTGAAGTCCGACGCCGTCGCGGGCCACCGCTTCGTCGCGTCTGGTTCGATCGACGGTCCGTGGGGCATGACCTTCGGTGCCAAGGTGGTGCTGGCGACGCCGGAGCCGATCAACACCATCGCCTGCTATGGCCACACGGATGCGGACGGCGCGACCTGCCAGCAGGTCGCTGCGATTCCGCCGGGCAATGGCAAGTTCCTGGTCGGCGGCAAGATCTGGGGCTACCGTACGGTCGACTTCCAGGCGTCGAAGGACTTCTCCGTGTACAAGGACTTCAAGCTGTCGGCGCGCGTGAATCTGCTCAACGCCTTCAACTTCAAGAACTACAACACGTACGTCTACAACGACTTCGGCAGCAACGGCCGGTACGATCCCAACATCAGCATCAACAAGACCGGCGACATCATGTACGTGCCGCGGACGGTGACCTTCGAGATCGGCGCCAAGTTCTGATCCACCGCATGGCCCACGCGCGTGCCCGACCGGCGCGCGTGGGGTTTCAACGGACGGGGCCGCGTGGCCCCGTCCGCGTTTGTGGTCGCCTCTTTCCTCGGTACAGGACCCTGCACGCATGATCGCCGCCCCTCTCCGCAACCTGGTCATCGTCGGCGGCGGCACTGCCGGCTGGATGGCCGCTGCCGCGCTGGCGCGTGTGCTGGGCCCCGACTACCGCATCACCTTGATCGAGTCCGAGCAGATCGGCATCGTCGGCGTCGGCGAGGCCACCGTGCCGCACATCAAGGCCTTCAACAATCTGCTCGGCATCAACGAGGCCGAGTTCGTGCGCCACACCCAGGGCAGCTTCAAGCTCGGCATCGAATTCGCCGACTGGCAGCGCCCGGGCACGTCCTACGTGCACGGCTTCGGCACCGAGATCGGGCATCCGCTCGGGCTGCTGCCGTTCCAGCAGTACTGGTTCAAGCAGGCGCTGGCCGGCAAGGCCAGGCCGCTGGGCGCCTATACGCTCAACACCGTCGCCGCCAAGCGCGACCGGTTCATGACCTCGGCCACGGATGTGCCGCCGAACTCGCCGCTGGCCAACATCGCCTACGCCTACCACTTCGATGCGGCGTTGTACGCGGGCTTCCTGCGCCGCTACGCCGAACAGCGCGGGGTGACCCGGCGCGAGGGCATCGTCGAGGAGGTGCAGCTGCATCCGGAATCGGGCGATGTGCTTTCGGTGCGGCTTGCATCGGGCGAGGCGATCGCCGGCGACCTGTTCATCGATTGCTCCGGCTTCCGCGGCCTGCTGATCGAGCAGGCGCTGCACACCGGCTACCACGATTTCAGCCACTGGCTGCCGTGCGATCGCGCGCTCGCTGTGCCCTGCGCCAAGGTCGGCCCGCCCACGCCGTACACCCGCGCCACCGCGCGCGCGGCCGGCTGGCAGTGGCGCATTCCGCTGCAGCACCGCACCGGCAACGGCTACGTGTACTGCAGCGCGCACATCAGCGACGACGAGGCCGCGGCCACGCTGCTGGCCAACCTCGACGGCCCGGCGCTGGCCGATCCGCGGCCGCTGCGCTTCGTCACCGGCCGCCGCAAGCAGGTGTGGAACCGCAACGTGATCGCGCTTGGCCTGGCCAGCGGCTTCATGGAGCCGCTGGAATCGACCAGCATCCACCTG
>NZ_AQOJ01000270.1:0-3193 GCF_000364685.1 Xanthomonas sp. SHU 166 | reverse complement strand
TGGCCACGCCCGGGCTCCAGCCGGCGTCGCGCAGGCGCTGCACCAGGGCGATGGTCAGTGGCGTCTTGCCGGTGCCGCCGGCGGTGAGGTTGCCCACCACCACCACCGGCGCGGCGATGCTGTGGCGCTTGCGCCAGCCGCGCCGGTACAGCGCGCGGCGCAACGCGATCGCCGCCGCGTACAGCGGGGTCAGCACGCGCGCGTGCAGCGGCGGCGAACCCGTGCCGTACCAATAGGCGGGGGTGTGCGGCCCGCGCTCGCTCATCCGAACTGCCTTTCGCGGAACTGCATGCTGTGCAGGTGCGCATACACCCCGCCCAGCGCCAGCAGCTCGCGGTGGGTGCCGCGCTCGACGATGCGGCCGTGGTCCATCACCAGCACCTGGTCAGCGTGTTCGATGGTCGACAGGCGGTGGGCGATGACCAGCGTGGTGCGGTCGGGCATCAGCCGGTGCAAGGCGTCCTGCACCAGCCGCTCGGATTCGTTGTCCAGCGCGGCGGTAGCCTCGTCGAGGATCAGGATCGGCGCGTCCTTGAGCATGGCGCGGGCGATCGCCAGGCGCTGGCGCTGGCCGCCGGACAGGCGTCCGCCCTTGGCCCCGACCTGCGCCTGCACGCCCTCGGGAAGGTGCTCGACGAACTCCATCGCGTTGGCATCGGCGATCGCCTGCTGTAATTGCGCCGGGCCGGCCTCGCGCATCTCGCCGTAGGCGACGTTCTCGGCGATGCTGCCGTCGAACAGCATCACCTGCTGGCCGACCAGGGCGATCTGTCGGCGCAGATCTTCCAGCCGATAGTCCTGCAGCGGGTGGCCATCGAGCAGGATCTGCCCGGATTGCGGGTCGTAGAATCGCGGGATCAGCTTGACCAGGCTCGACTTGCCGCTGCCGGAGCGGCCGACGATGGCGGTGACGGTGCCTGGTTCGGCGACGAAGCTGACCTCGGCCAGCGCCGGCCGCGCCTGCCCCGGATAGGCGGCGGTGACCTCGCGGAACTCGATCCGGCCCTGCGCGCGCTCGATGTGGCGGGTCCCGCTGTCCTGTTCCTCCGGCGCATCCAGCACCACGAACAGCCGCTGCGCCGAGGCGACGCCCCGCTGCAGCATGTTCTGCACGTTGGTGAGGTTCTTCAGCGCCGGGATGATCGCCATCATCGCGGTCATCAGCGACACGAACTCGCCGGCGGTCAGGCGCCCGGCCAGCGCCTCGTGGCCGGCGATCAGCAGCAGCGCGGCCAGGCCGATCGCGCCCAGCAACTGCACCGCGGCCGAGGAGATGCCGCGGGTGGATTCGACCTTCATCGCCAGGTGCAGGTTGGTGTCGGCCAGGTGCTGGTAGCGCTCCATCTCGCTGGCGCGCGCGCCGTAGACCTTGACCTCCTGGTTGCCGGACAGGGCCTGCTCGGCGGACTGCATCAGCTCGGCGTTGCTCTCCTGGATGCGATGACTGACCCGCCGGTAGCGCTTGGCCACGCGGTCCATCACCCAGGCCAGCGGCGGCGCCACCAGCAAGATGGTCACGGTCACCGTCCAGCTGTACCACAGCATCACCGCCAGCGCGCCGACGATCTGCAGGGTCTGCTGCACCATCACCTTCATCGCGTCGACCGCGGCCTGCGCCACCTGCTCGCTGTCCGAACCCAGCCGCACCAGCATCGACGCCACCGGCTCGGCATCGAAGCGGCTGCCCGGCAGGCGCAGGTACTTGTCCAGCACGTTGACCCGGAAATCGCGGGAAATGCTCCGCGCCGCGCGCCCCATCGACATGTCGGTGACGTAGCCGGCGATACCGCGCAGCACGAACAGGCTGACGATCTGCAACGGCAGCCACATCGCCACCTCGCGGTTGCGGGCGATGAAGGTCTCGTCGGTGATCGGCTTCATCAGCGCCAGGAAGCCGGAGCCGGCCAGCGCTTCCAGCAGCGCGCCGACGGCAGCGATCAGCAACAGGCCGCGGTAGCCGCCGGCATAGGACAACAGGCGGCGATAGGTCCGCCAGGGGGAATCCTGGACGGGCACGTCGGTGGGTACATTCACTTGGAGCTTCCGTCCCTGTTGACTTCGGGGGCAGTGGCGATGGCGATGCGGCGGAACCCGAGCTGGCCCAGCGCGTCCTGCGCGGTGACCACCGCCTGGTACGGCGTGCGCGCGTCGGCGCGCAGCAGCACCGGCTGCTCGCGGTCGTCGCCGGCGACCTGGGCGATGCTGCGCTTGACCGACTCCACGTCGGTGCGCAGCACTTCCTGGTCGTTGATGAAGTAATGGCCGTCGGCGTTGATCAGCACGCTCAGCGCGCGCGCCGGCGGCGGCGCGTTGCGGTCGCTGGCGTTGGGCAACTGCAATTGCAGCGTCGAACGCGCATCGAAGGTGGTGGTCACGACGAAGAAGATGATCAGCACCAGGATGACGTCGATCAACGGCACCAGGTCGATGTGCGGCTCGTCCTGGCCACGGTCGTCGCGGATCCGCACCGGCTCAGCCCTTGGCCGACGCGGCGTTCGACGCGGCGCCGCGTGCCGGCGCAACCGCACGGCCATGGCCGTCGAGCGCGTCGGTCAGGGCGGTGGCTTCCTGCTCCATCTCGATCACGTAACCGGCGATGCGGCCCTTGAAATGGCGATGGAAGATCAGCGCCGGCACCGCGATGATCATGCCGGTGGCGGTGCACACCAGCGCCTTGCCGATGCCGCCGGCGAGCTGGTTCACGTCGCCCAGGCCATGGTCGAGGATGCCGAGGAACATCTGGATCATGCCGACCACGGTGCCGAGCAGGCCGAGCAGCGGCCCGGCCGAGGCGATGGTGCCCAACGCGTTCAGGTAACGCTCCATGCGGTGCACGACGTGCCGGCCGGTGTCCTCGATGCGCTCGCGCACGATCTCGCGCGGACGGTTGCGCACGTCCAGGCCGGCCGCGAGCAGCGCGCCCAGCGGCGAATTGCGCCGAAGCGATTCGATGTGGGTGGGGTCGAGCTTGCCGCGCGTGGCCCAGTTGCGCACTTCCTGGCCCAGTCCCGGCGGCAACACCTCGCTACGGCGCAGGCTCCAGAACCGCTCCAGGACGATCGCCAGCGCGACCACGCCCAACAGCAGCAATGGCACCATCGGCCAGCCACCGGCCTTGACCAGTTCCCACACGTCGCAACCCTCCGGCACGCTCGGCCGTTCGTTCACTGGCCGATAGGATAGCAGCCGCCCA
>NZ_AQOJ01000269.1:0-11074 GCF_000364685.1 Xanthomonas sp. SHU 166 | reverse complement strand
GGCGGCCGGGGCGGCGTCGCCCAGCGAGGGTTCGCGGCGCGGCGCGGCCGGATCGGCCGGCTCCACGCGCCGGCCCTGGCTCGGTTTCTTCGGGCGGCCGAACAGGAAGATCGCCGCAATCAACAGCAAGCCGGCGGCGAGGATGCCGATGCGTAGCATTGCCATGTCGGACATTCAGGGGTTACTCCGGCAAGGGTACACAGGGGGAAAATAACTGGCGGGTGCGCATCGGGTCCGCCAACGCGGGAACCAAGCCTCGACGCGCATCACGTCCTTTAGCATGTCACGTCAGGCCGCGCCCGCCAAACGCGCGGCCTCCTCGAGGTCCACGCTGACCAGGCGGCTGACGCCGGGCTCGCGCATGGTGACGCCGCTGAGCTGATGCGCCGCCTCCATCGTCGCCTTGTTGTGGCTGACGAACAGGAACTGCACTTTCTCGCTCATTTCCTTGACCATCGCCGCCAGGCGGCCGACGTTGGCCTCGTCCAGCGGCGCGTCCACCTCGTCGAGCAGGCAGAACGGCGCCGGGTTGAGCTGGAAGATCGCGAACACCAGGGCAACCGCAGTCATCGCCTTCTCGCCGCCGGACAGCAGCGAGATGCTGGACACGCGCTTGCCCGGGGGCCGCGCCATGATCGCCACGCCGGTGTCCAGCAGGTCCTCGCCGGTCAGCTCCAGGTAGGCATGGCCGCCGCCGAACAGGCGCGGATACAGCGCCTGCACGCCGGAGTTGACCCGGTCGAAGGTGTCCTTGAAGCGGCCGCGGGTCTCGCGGTCGATCTTGCGGATGGCGTCTTCCAGGGTCTCCAGCGCGGTGTTGAGGTCGACGTCCTGCGCTTCCAGGTACTCGGCGCGCTGCGCGGCCTCGCCGTACTCGCTGATCGCCGCCAGGTTGACCGGTTCCAGCCGGCGCATGCGTCCATCGATCTGCTGCACCGCCTGCTCCCACTCGGCGGGGTCGGCATGTTCGGGCAGGCCGTTGATCACGTCCTCGAGCACGAAGCCGGCCTTGACCACCGCCGCCGACAGCTGCTCGGCGCTGAGCACCAGCGCCTGCTGGTCGAGCCGGCGCTGGGCGATGCGTTCGCGCTGCGCCAGCGCCTGTTCGTCGCGCTGCTGGCGGGTCTGCTCCAGCGCGCGCAGTTCGTTGTCGATGCCGTCCAGCAGCGCGCGCGCCTCGCCGAGCGCGCGGTCGGTGCGCACGCGCTCGCTGAGCGCAGCCTGGTGTTCGGCCTCCAGCGCCAGCACCGGCGAGTCGCCCTCGTTCAACTGCGCGCTGAGTTCGCCCAGGCGCGCGTCCAGCTGCCCGCGCTGGTTGCCCATGCGCTCCAGCGCCTGGCTCAGCGAGGCGATCTGGGTGCGCTGCGACTCCAGGGTCAGGGCCAGGGCGTGCGAGGCTTCGCGCACCCGCCGCGCGGCGTCGCGGGCCAGGTCGCGCGCCTCGGTGAGTTGGCGACGCTCGCCTTCCAGCGCGTGCCGCACCGATTCCAGGTCGCCCATGCTGGTGACCGCGTCTTCCAGCTTGGAGCGTGCCTCGCGCGCCTGCTCGCGGCTGCTGTCCAGGGTTTCCAGCAGCTGCGCGACCTCCAGCTCGATGCGCTCGATGCGGGTGCGCGCGGCGTCGACCTTGCCCTGCTGGCTCTGCAACTGGCCGGCCAGTTCGGAGGCGCTGCGGTGCGCCTGGTACAGCTGGCGCTGCGCGTCCTCGCGCTGCTGCTCGCCGGCCAGCAACTGCGCGCGCATCTCGCCGAGGCGGTGTTCGAGATCGGCCTCGCGCTCCTGCAGCGTCTCGATCTGGCCGCGCAGGCTCTGGATCTCGCGCTCGCGCAGCAGTGCGCCCTGCTTGGCCGCGCCGGACCGCGACACGCGCAGCCAGCCCTGGCCCAGGCGCGCGCCGTCGCGGGTGACGATGGAATCGCCCTCGCCCAGCTGCGGCAGCAGCGCGCGCGCCGCACTCAAATCCTCGGCCGCGTGCAGCCGCGCCAACAGCCGACGGATCGCGATCGGCCCCTGCACCTTGGCCGCCAGCGAGGTCGGCGCGAAGGTCTCGGCCGCCTCCGCGCCGCTGACCAGGGCGATGCGGCCTTCGCCGAGTTCGCCAAGGGCGTCGACCAGTTGTTCCGGCGCCTCGACCAACACGCCTTCGATCAACTGCCCGAGCGCGCCTTCGACCGCGTTCTCCCAGCCGCTCTCGACGTTGAGCCGTTCGCCGACGCGCGCCGCCGAATCCAGCCCGCGCGCCTGCAGCCAGGCCACCGCCGCGCCCTGCTCCTGGCCGAGTGCGGCCTGCTGCAGGGTTTCCAGCGACGACAGCCGTCCGCGCGCGGCCTGCGCCTGCTTGCGCACGTCGGCCAGTTCGGCCTGCGCGCTGCGCTGCTGGTCCTGCAGCGCCGCCACCGCCTGCTTGCGCGCCTCGACCTGCTCGGTCAGGCCGTCCAGCGCGGCGCGCTGGGTCTCGTGCTGCAGTTCCAGTTGCGCGAACGCCTCGGCCAGCGCGTCCAGGTCCAGCCCGGCGCGCTCGGCCAGCAGCGCCTCGCGGCGACGCTCGGCCTCCAGCGACTGCCGGTCCAGGTAATCGACGCGGGTGCGCTCCACTTCGCCGGCACGCGAGGCTTCGGCGGTGTTGCGCTGATGCGATTCCCAGCGCTGCTGCCAGTCGGCCAGGCGCGCCTCGGCCTCGCGCAGCGCTTCCTGCTTGTATTCGTTGTCTTCCTGCAGCTGCTCCAGCTGCGGGCCGGCCACGTCCACCGATTCGCGCAACAGCGCCAGCTTGGCTTCGTCGGTGCCGATGTGCTGGCCGAGTTCGGCCAGCGCCGTCTGCGTCTCGTCGCGTGCCTTGTGCAGGCGCTGCGACAGGTCGCGCTGGTGCTGGATCTGCTGCTCGATCCGGGCCAGGGTGCTGCCGACCTTGTAGACCTCGGCCTGCGCGGTGCTGAGCGCCTCGGCGGCCTCCTCGCGGCGCACGCGGCCGGTCTCGATGCGCGCCTCGGCATCGCGCTGTTCGGCGATCAACTGCTGCAGGCGCGTCTCTTCCTGGCCCAGCGCCTCGCGCAGGCCCTGCAGGCGTCCGTCCAGGCCGCGGTATTCCAGCGCCTTCCACTGCGCATCCTTGATCCGCCGCTCTTCCTGCAGCGCCTGGTACTGCTCGGCCTGGCGCGCCTGCCGCTTGAGGTGCTCGAGCTGCTTGCCGATCTCCTCGCGCAGGTCGCCCAGGCGCTCCAGGTTCTCGCGGGTGTGGCGGATGCGGGTCTCGGTCTCCTTGCGCCGCTCCTTGTACTTGGAGATGCCGGCGGCCTCCTCCAGGTACACGCGCAGGTCTTCCGGGCGCGCCTCGATGATCTGGCTGATCATGCCCTGCTCGATGATCGAGTAGCTGCGCGGGCCCAGGCCGGTGCCCAGGAACAGATCGGTGATGTCGCGGCGCCGGCACTTGGTGCCGTTGAGGTAGTAGCTGCTGCTGCCGTCGCGGCTGACCTGGCGCTTGACCGAGATCTCGTTGAACGAGGCGTACTCGCCGGCGATGGTGTGGTCGGTGTTGTCGAAGATCAGTTCCACCGTGGCCTGCGACACCGGCTTGCGCGCCGAGGACCCGGAGAAGATCACGTCGGTCAGCGAATCGCCGCGCAGCCGGCTGGCCGAACTTTCGCCCATCACCCAGCGCACCGCGTCGATGATGTTCGACTTGCCGCAGCCGTTCGGACCGACGATGCCGGTCATGTTGGTCGGCAGGTGCAGCGTGGTCGGATCGACGAAGGACTTGAAGCCGGACAGCTTGATGGTCGACAGGCGCATGGTGCGGGCAATCCATGGCAGACGCCGCCGGCATTCCGAGCTGCGCTGCCGCTAATGAAGATCCAGGTGAGGTCCTGCTTCCAACCCATTGATGCGGCTACACCGCCGGGCCGACATCGGACACGAGTCGCTGAGTATAGCGGCCCCCGCGCGAGGCTGGGGCGGCCTGCGCCGGGCGGCGGTGATGCGACGGCGGTCGCACTCGCAGCCGGCGGGTCTTGCGCCGGCCGCGCCCGGCCAGGGCCGCATGGCCCGCCGAGGGCGGCGCCGGTCGGCAAAAACGACACGGGCACCTTGCGGTGCCCGTGTCGGTACAGCGATGACGCAGGGATCAGGCGTCGGCTTCGACCACGACCTTGACTGTGGTTTCCACGTCGGCGTGGAGGCGCACCAGCACCTCGTACTCGCCGATGTTGCGGAACGCGCCTTCGCCCAGCACCACTTCGCCCTTCTCCAGCGGCATGCCGGCGGCGGTGAAGGCCTCGGCGATGTCGCGCGGGCCGACCGAACCGTACAGCTTGCCTTCGGTGGAGGCGTTGGCCTTGACGGTCACGCTGGCGCCTTCCAGCTTGGCAGCGCGTGCTTCGGCGTCGTCGTGGATCGACTTGGCCTTGGCTTCGTACTCGGCGCGCTTGGCTTCGAACTCGGCGATGTTGGCGGCGGTGGCCGGCACGGCCTTGCCCTGCGGCACAAGGTAGTTGCGGCCGTAGCCCGGCTTGACGTCGACCTTGTCGCCGAGGCCGCCCAGGTTGGTCACTTTCTGCAGAAGAATCAGTTGCATGGTCTTGCTCCGTTATTCGTTAGCGTCGGCACGCGGCCGCCGCAACGGGTGCTGTCCGAATAGGAGAAGCCGGGATTGGGGATTGGGGAGTCGGGATTGCGCCCAACGGCACCGCACTTTTCTAATCGCCAGACTTCGCTTGAATGCCCGCACCGGAGGGTGCGGGCCGTATCGCTCCGGGAAACCCGGAATTAAACGTCGTGGTTGTCCGTGTACGGGATCAGCGCCAGGAAACGCGCGCGCTTGACCGCCGTGGCCAGCTGACGCTGGTACTTGGACTTGGTGCCGGTCACGCGGCTCGGCACGATCTTGCCGTTCTCGGTGAGGTACTGGCGCAGGGTGTTGAGATCCTTGTAGTCGATCTCCTTGACGCCCTCGGCGGTGAACTTGCAGAACTTGCGACGACGGAAGAACTTGGACATGAGCGTGCTCCTTAGGCGGCTTCGGCGGCGTCGCCGTCGGTTTCGGTGGCGGCGGCGGGCGCATCGCCCTCTTCGTCGTCGCGACGACGGCGCTCACCGCGCTCGGGCTTGTCGGCCTTCTCGTCCTTGCTCTTCATGATCAGCGACTGCTCGGTGTCTGCGCCGTCGCGCTTGATCACCAGGTGGCGCAGCACGGCGTCATTGAAGCGGAAGCTCTCGACCAGCTCGCTCAGCACGGCCTGGTCCACTTCGATGTTCAGCATGACGTAGTGGGCCTTCACCAGGTTCTGGATCGGGTACGCCAGCTGGCGGCGGCCCCAGTCTTCCAGACGGTGGATGGTGCCCTTGCCGTTCTCGACCAGCGACTTGTAGCGCTCGATCATGGCCGGGACCTGCTCGCTCTGATCCGGGTGGACCAGGAACACGATTTCGTAATGACGACTCATGGTGTGTACCTTTCGGATGTGGCCTTGCGGCCGGACAGCCCCCCGCGATGCGACGGCGGTGGGGCAAGGACTCCTGCCGGGAAGGCAGGAAGCCGCGCATTATGGCGTAGAAGTGCCGCTGCGGACAAGGTGCCGTGGCGGGCGGCCGGGTGATGTCCTGACTCGATGAAGCCGGGACCCGGGGCCCGGGACCCGGAAAAGCGAGGCCGACCAGCCTTTCGTGGCGACATGCCTCAACCCGCCTGCACCAGGCAGCGCATCCGGGCCGCTCTTCCGGGTCCCCGGTCCCCGGTCCCCGGTCCCCGGTCCCCGGTCCCGGCCTTCGAGCTCATCCCACAAGGAGGCCGCGCCGCCGCAGCGGCGACGCTCAGGCCGCGCCGGCGTGCGCGGCGTCGGTGGTGAAGCTCTCGCCGCAACCGCACTCGGCGGTGGCATTCGGATTGCGGAACACGAAGGTCTCGCCCAGGCCCTGCTTGGCGAAGTCGATCTCGGTGCCGTCCACCAGCGGCAGGCTGGTGGCATCGACATAGATGCGCACGCCATCCTGCTCGAACACCGCGTCGTCCGCACGCGCCTCGCGCGCCAGATCGGTGACGTGGCCCCACCCCGAACAGCCGGTGCGCTCCACGCCAAAACGCAAGCCCAGCGCGCCAGGCGTCTGCGCGACGAAGCGCTGCACGCGGGCATGGGCGACGGGGGTGAGACGGATGGCCATGACGAACGACTCCGGCGACTGCGAGCGGACATTATAGGAAGGTTGGCGGCCGATCGCCGCCACGCCTCGCAAGCGCTGCGCTCCAGCCAGTACACTTGCCCCTTCCATATCGAGTCGCTGCGGCGAGGATTCAAGTCATGACGGTGGTGAGCGTTGCACATGCGCTGGCCGGGAAGATCCCGGAAGGCGGCGAAGTCACGGTGCGGGGATGGGTGCGCACGCTGCGCGGATCTGCCGGACTGGCTTTCATCAACGTGTCCGACGGCTCCTGCTTCGCCCCGATCCAGGTGGTGGCGACCGATGCGCTGCCCAACTTCGACGAGGTCAAGCGGCTCACCGGCAGCTGCTCGCTGATCGCCAAGGGCGTGCTGGTCAAGTCGCAGGGCAAGGGCCAGTCGTACGAGATCCAGGCCAGCGCGGTCGAGGTGGTGGGCTGGGTCGAGGACCCGCTGACTTACCCGATCCAGCCCAAGCCGATGTCGCCGGAGTTCCTGCGCGAGGTCGCGCACCTGCGCCCACGCACCAACCTGTTCGGCGCGGTGACGCGCATCCGCAACTGCCTGGCGCAGGCGGTGCACCGCTATTTCCACCAGAACGGCTACAACTGGATCAGCACGCCGATCATCACCACCTCCGACGCCGAAGGCGCCGGGCAGATGTTCCGCGTCTCCACCCTGGACATGGCCAACCTGCCGCGCGACGCGCAGGGCCAGGTCGACTTCGGCCGCGACTTCTTCGGCAAGGAGACCTTCCTGACCGTGTCCGGCCAGCTCAACGTCGAGGCCTACTGCCTGGCGCTGAGCAAGGTCTACACCTTCGGCCCGACCTTCCGCGCCGAGAACAGCCACACCACCCGCCACCTGGCCGAGTTCTGGATGATCGAGCCGGAGATCGCCTTCGCCGACCTGGCCGAGGACGCGCGCGTGGCCGAGGACTTCCTCAAGTACCTGTTCCGCGCGGTGCTGGACGAGCGCGCCGACGACCTGGCGTTCATCGCCGAGCGCGTGGACAAGACCGCGATCAGCAAGCTGGAGACCTTCATCAACTCGCCGTTCGAGCGCATCGAGTACGGCGATGCGATCGGCCTGCTGCAGAAGTCCGGGCAGAAGTTCGAGTTCCCGGTGGAATGGGGCCTGGACCTGCAGACCGAGCACGAGCGCTGGCTGACCGAGCAGCACGTCGGCCGCCCGGTGGTGGTGACCAACTATCCCGAGCACATCAAGGCCTTCTACATGCGCCTGAACGACGACGGCAAGACCGTCGCGGCGATGGACGTGCTGGCCCCGGGCATCGGCGAGATCATCGGCGGCAGCCAGCGCGAGGAGCGCCTGGACGTGCTGGACGCGCGCATGCTGCAGTTCGGCCTGGATCCGCAGCACTACGGCTGGTACCGCGACTTCCGCCGCTACGGCACGGTGCCGCATGCCGGCTTCGGCCTGGGCTTCGAGCGCCTGGTGGTGTACGTGTGCGGGCTGAGCAACATCCGCGACGCCATCCCCTACCCGCGCGCGCCGGGCAGCGCCGAGTTCTGAGCCGGCACGGGGAGCGCGCGCCATGATCCTGTTCTTCGCGCTGTGCTTCGTCGGCGTGGCGATCGCCGGGGCCAGCGCGTTCCTGATCTTCTGGCCGCTGACCCTGGTGCACATCCGCGACCGCCATCCGCCGCTGGTGGCGGCGTTCGGGCCGGGCGCCTTCCTCAAGCCGGTCGCGCTCGGCTGGCTGCTGGCGCGGCGCTACCGTCCGCTCGGCGACCGCGGATTGTCCGGGCTGGCCACGCCGGCCTGGCTGTCGCTGATGACCATCTTCTTCGGCCTGGGCATGGCCGCCCTGCTCTGGCTGCTTTCCCTGGTGATTCCATGACCTCAGATTCTCCCTCCCACGATCAGTGGTACCTGGCCAGCCTCGGCCGCCTGCTGGTGTGGGCACGCCTGCGCGTGCGCGACGCCGGCACCGCCGAGGTGCTGGACAGCGACGGCAACACCCTCAGCTACGACAGCGAGGACACCGCCCGCGCGGCGTTGTTCGATGCCGAATTCGTCGCCTTCGATGGCCTGGACGAGGACGATGCGCGGGCGCGCGGCTTCTCGTTGGGCGAGGTGGCGCCGCCGCAGGCCGACGACGACGCCGGCCTGCGCGGGCGCATGACCCAGACCCTGGGCGCGCGCGCCTGATCCGGGGATGCACGTTCCACCCGCCTTCGCCGAACACGACCTGGGCGCGCTCGATACGCTGATCGCGGACCACCCGTTCGCCACCCTGGTCACCGTCGCCGACGGCCTGCCCTGCGCCACGCCGCTGCCGGTGCTGTACCGGCGCGACGGCGAACGCATCCTGGTCGAAGGCCATTGGTCGCGGGCCAACCCGCAGGCGCGGCACGCCGGGCCGGCCTTGCTGATCGTGCACGGCCCGCATGCCTACGTCTCCCCGGGCTGGTATCCGGACAAGGAGGCGATGGCGCGGGTGCCGACCTGGAACTACGCCACCGCGCACTTGCACGGGCAGTTGCACCCCAGCGACGACGAAGCACTGCTGGCCGACGTGGTGGCGCGGCTGAGCGAACGCCACGAACGCGCGCTGGGCAGCGACTGGCGCTACGAGCCGGACAACGACGCGCACCGGCGCCAGTTGCGCGGCATCGTCGGCTTCCGCCTGGAGGTCGAGCGGGTCGAGTTGAAGTTCAAGCTCAGCCAGAACCATCCGCCGGCGAACCAGGCCGCGGTACGCGAGGCGCTGCAGGGCCAGGCCGATCCCGGCGCGCAGGCCGTCGCGGCGCTGATGCACGCGCGACGTCCGGACTGAACCACGCCGCCACGCAGCGCGGCCGACCATGCAGTTGTGCGCACCGCCACGGGACGCGCGGCGGCACGCGCCACCTCACCCACAACGGCTGGCCGGTCCCTGCCGGTCGTGCCCGGCATGGCGCGCACTGGCCCTGCCTCCCTCCAGCGGCGACAGACCTTCGCGGATCGCGTAGCGCGTCAATTGCGCGATGCTCTGCATGCCCAGCTTGAGCATGATGTGCTCGCGGTGGGTGCCGATGGTCTTGACGCTGATGTGCAGGCGCGCGGCGATCTCCTTGGTCGACAGTCCCTCGGACAGCAACTGCACGATCTCGCGTTCGCGCGAGGTCAGCAGCGTGTAGGCGGAGACGGCATCGCCGGGCGGACAGCGGTACTCGCTGACCAGCGACTGCGACAGTTGCGGACTGATGTACAGCTGGTCGTTGCCGACCTGCTGGATCGCGCGCAGCAATTCGTGGAAGGTGCTGTTGCGCGCCAGGTAGCCCTTGGCGCCGGCGTCGATGGCCGCGCGCACGTTGGCCGCCGCATCGGAGGCGGCGATACAGATCGCCTTGCTGCGTGGGCTGCGCTGCAGCAGCCGGCGGGTGGCCTCGATGCCGTTGAGGCCCGGCAGCATCACGTCCATCAGCACGATATCCGGCTGCCGTCGGGTCACCAGTTGCACGCACTCCAGTCCGTCGACCGCGTGGCCGACCACGTCGATGTCCGGCGTGTTGTTGAGCAGGGCCACCATGCCCTCCAGCACAATGCTGCGTTCGGCGGCAATCACGATACGTGTGTTCATTCTCTACCTGTGTTGGCAATGGAACTCCCAACGCGCGACCGCGCGGCAACCCGCGTCCCCCTGCAGCGCGACGCGCCCCTTTTTCAATCGATGCGACAGCGCTGAACCTGCGCTTGCATTACGTTCTCAGCTTGTCACGCTGCGTCATGGCAGCCATCGGTTTCAGGCTGATATGGATGGCGACGACGGCTGAACTTGTGCGGATTGCCGCATTCGTCTCGGTTCGTAGACAGAATCCCGTGCTATCGCGCACGCGCTGCGACGCAGAACGAAATCCTGCGCCGACGAACGATGATGGAAACATCGGCGATACGCCGGTGTCGCGCCGGCGGGTTCATTCCGCTGCCGGCGATGGCAATGGCGGCGGCGGCAGACGCGCGGCTTCCACCTGCAGCATCCCGCGGGCGAACTCGGCGAGCCGCTGCTGGATCGCCGCCGGCGGTGTGCCGGCCTCGATCGACTGCTGCAGGGCCATCAACTGCGCGGCCAACTCGCCCTGCCAGCGCATGCGCTCGGTGTCGTTGCTGGCGCGCTGCACTTCCAGCGACGCCTGCGCCTGCGCCGAGGTATCGCCGCGCACCAGCGTCTCCATCAGATCGACCAGACGCTGCAGCAGGCGGTACACCGCGGTCGCGGAGAAGCCGCCCAGCATCGCCAGGGTCGGCTTGCCGAAACTGCGCATGCTGCCGCTTTCGAACAGATCCGGCGGCAACACTTCGACCAGGATCAGCCCGGCGATCAGGCCCAGGATCATGCGCGCGCCGTAGGAGGCGTCGTACTTGGGGTCGTAGCTGGCGTCGGCGACGTAGCGGTGCACCTGGAACAGCGAGGAGAACGAGGCGCCCAGGCCGGCGCAGAACAGCAGGAACAGCGCATTCCACAGCAGCACGCTGCCAGAGGAATCCAGGAAGCCCAGGCGCACGTTGTCCGCGCTGACCTTGCTGGACAGGGCCGTCGCCACCACCGCGAACAGGAACAGCAGCGAGGTCGTGGTCAGCGCGCGCACCAGCGGCAGCGGGCCGAGCAGGGTCGCCCAGTGCGGGCGGCGACGCTCGGCATCGAGCAGAAACACCGCCTGCGGCGTGGCCGGGCGGATCAGCTGCGCCAGTCGCCGGTGGGTGACCGCCAGTTCGTGTGCGTGCACCTCGATGTCGCCACCATCGGCGTCCGGCGTGCCCGCGCCCAGCAGCGCCGACAGGCGGGCGATCAGCTCCGGCGGCACCGCCATGCCGTGCTCCAGCGCATAGCGCGCCATCGCTTCGCACTCGGCGCGCAGTTGCGGCAGGATGCCCGGCGGCGGCAGCCGCGGCCCGGCACGGCGGGCCGCGGTGAG
>NZ_AQOJ01000268.1:0-1713 GCF_000364685.1 Xanthomonas sp. SHU 166 | reverse complement strand
CCAGCGCGCTGGCGCGGCAGTTGCGCCGCCAGCGCAGCGCCGCGCTGGACTACGCACCGCCGCAGGGCCACGCCGCGCTGCGCCGGCAGATCGCGCAGCGCTACGCGCACTGCGCCACGGTCGTTGCCGCCGACGAGGTGGTGGTGACCGCCGGCGCGATGGAGGCGATCAGCCTGGGGCTGCGCACGCTCACCGCCCCCGGCGACGTGGTGCTGGTCGAGACCCCGACCTACCACGGCATCCTGCAGGCGGTGGCGGCGCTGCGCCTGAAGGTGCTGGAGGTCCCGAACCGGCCCGGCCAGGGCATCGACGCCGCACGCCTGGACGCGCTGCTGCAGCGAACGCCGGCGCGCGCCGCGGTGCTGGTGCCGAACTTCAACAACCCGCTGGGCAGCCTCACCCCCGATGCCGCCAAGCGCGCCGTGCTGGACAGTTGCGCGCGCCACGGCACGGTGGTGATCGAGGACGACATCTACGGCGAACTCGACTGGTCGGGGCAGCGCCCGCGGCCGCTGCGCCATTACGACACCCACGGCAACGTGATCACCTGTGGCGCCTTCTCCAAGGTGCTGGCGCCCGGCCTGCGCGTGGGCTGGCTGCTCGGTGGCGCCTGGACCGACGCGCTGGTGCGCGCCAAGTACTTCTCCACCATCGGCGGCGCCAGCCTGCCGCAACTGGCCCTGGCCGACTACCTGCAGCGGCACGACCTGGAACGCCACCTGCGCAAGCTGCGCCGCACCCTGGCCGACAACGGCCAGCGCCTGCGCGAGGCGGTGCTGCGGCACTGGCCGGCCGATACCCGCATCGGCGACCCGGCCGGCGGCCTGTCGCTGTGGTTGCAACTGGCCGACGCCGGCAGCGGCCAGGCGCTGTTCGAGGCCGCTCTCGCCGCCGGCATCGGCACCTCGCCCGGGCACCTGTTCTCCAGCCGCGGCGACTATGCCGACCACCTGCGGCTGAGCTGCGGGCAGCCGTGGAGCGAGACGCTGGAAGATGCGATGCGGCGGCTGGGCAAACTGACCGCGCGGCTGCCGCGCTAACGCCGCGTCCAGCGCCGCACCGCGGTCCCGATGCGAAGTTCGCTCCCAGCGCTTGCTCGCACCGCGCCTGCAAGGCGCCCTGGGCCGCCTCCGAGCGACGCCGTGCATGCAACTCCACATGCACATCGGCCCATCACGGCGATCGCACCGCACGCGACACGACCGCGGTGGCCGCATCCGGCGCAACGGCGTGACCGCGATCGACGATAGCCAGCCGCGGCGTGCGCTACGGTGTTGCTGCGCCGATCGCCAGCGCCACGCAGGCGCCGACCAGGGTGCAGGCGAGCATCGCCACGGGGCTGAGCGGGCTGCGCCAGCGCGGCCAGGGGAGCAGCAGGATGCGACGGCAAGACATGGCGCGGCTCCGATCCAGGGACGTGGCGAGGGCGAACCCTGCGGAATCTAGCCAGCGCCGGTCTCAGCAGGCGCGAACGCGATCGCACAACCGCATGTCGGGCGCTGCGGCGCACCTGATTGTTTACGAGACCGGCCACGTCGCGGCCGCGGCGGTCACCGGGCTGTCATGTGTGGGCTCGGCGAGCCTCGCATGCATCGCGCGCCTGTGGCCGCCTTGCCACCGCGCAGAACGGCCACGGACGACAAGGCGGGAACGCTGCGACTGGCAGCGCAGCGCGCGGCCCCCTGCCCGGCGGGCCGCGTCGCGCGGCCGCCG
>NZ_AQOJ01000267.1:0-4349 GCF_000364685.1 Xanthomonas sp. SHU 166 | reverse complement strand
GCTACTGCCGGACGCGCAGGCGCGGGCGCTGTACGAGCAACTGGGCGCAGCGCTGGCGCAGCGACGGCTGCGCTGGTGAGCGCGCGCGGCGGCGCTGCGCGTCAGCGACGCGCGCCGCGCCCCCAGTAGCCGATGCGGCGGCGGATCTTCAGCTTGCGCCACAGGTTCAGCGGCTTGCGCCGCGGGTTGCGCGCGCCCTCGGCGACGAAGTCGTCGATCGCTTGCAGCACGCGCTCACTGGACTGGCCGTCGCGGTAGGGATGCAGGCCATCGGCGAATTCGCGGATCGCCGCCATCAGTTCCGGCGGCCGCTGCAGCGCGCGGCGGATCGCCGGTTCGAACTGCGCCGGATCGTCGATGTCGATCAGCTGCGGCCCCGGACGCCGGTTCTTGAAGGTCACCACCGGCTTGTAGGTGAGCAGGAACTCGTTGAGCGCGGACGAGGTGTCCGAGCACATCATGTCCACCTGCGGGAACAGTTCCAGGATGTTGTCGTTGTCGGCGAAACGCAGGTACTCGCTCTCCAGCGCGCGGTAGCGCGCGACCATCGCCGGATCCATCTTCGGATGGAAGGTGACGATCCAGCGCCATTCGCCGCTGCGCGAGAGTCGCGCAACTTCGTCGTAGAGGATGCCAGCCGCGCTCCACGACGGCGAGAACGTGGAGTGGTACAGGATCACCGGCGGCTGCCGGACCGGCGCCAGTTCCGCGCCGATCTCGCGCATGAACGGATCGATCTTGGGGAAGCCGGTTTCCTTGACCGCGAAGTGGCCGAGCTTGCGCGCCAGCGCGCCGAACGCGGCGGTGTCGCGCGGGCCGGTGGTGCAGTACAGGTCGAAGAAGCCGCGCACGTAGATGTGCCGCGGCTTGCCGGCGTCGAAGCCGTGGAAGGTCTCGACCTTCACTCCGGGGAAGAAATGCGGCACCGCGTTGCTGGAGGTGATCACCGCGTACGGATCCCACGCCAGCACCTCCTCCACCGTCGCCAGGTGGCGCTCGTCGGCGCTCAGGTCCTCGGCGCCGGGGCCATCGAAGAACCATGCCGCCTCGTCGCCGCGCGCGCGGATCGCCGCCTGCAGCGGGCGCAGGATCGCCAGCGCATAGCGCTCGGACCCGTACAGCAGATAGTGCTTGCTCATCAGTGCTCCAGATCGTGCCGTTGCAGTTGCGCCCGCGCCTGTTCCACCGAGGCCGGGTTGACCTGCATCTCGTAGTAGCGCATGCGCTTGTACAGCGCGTAGCTGGCCGCGGTCTGCGCCACCACGAAGCCGCGCCAGCCGTCGAGGAAGGCCAGCCGCAGCAGATAGTCCTTGAGGAAGGCGCCGGCGAACACGAACGGGCTCTGCCACATTCTCACCGGCTTGCGCTTGTCGCGCCAGCCGAGCGCCTTGAGTTCGGCGTAGCGCAGCACCTTGAGCTGCTTGTGTACCAGCGTCGGGTTGTGCAGATGGTTGAACGGCGGCGCGAACTCGGCGCTGGCGCCGTCGAAGCGCAGCGATTCGTGCACCCGCGCATCGCTCCAGCGCGCGCGTCCGCGGTGGTACAGCCGCGCCAGGCGCTCGCCGACCATCGGTTTGTACCAGCGCATCGGCGCGCCCATGTACCAGGTGCTGCGGCGCAGCCACACCGCGTCCACGCGGTCCTCGGCGAGCAGTTGCGGCAACCGCGCCAGGCACTCGGCGCGCAACGCGTCGGACAGGAACTCGTCCGCGTCCAGCACCAGGATCCAGTCGTGCGCGGCCTGGGTGGAGGCGAAGTTGCGCTGCGGGCCGAAGCCCAGCCAGGCCTGCTCGACCACGCGCGCGCCGTGCGCGCGGGCGATCGCCACGGTGTCGTCGGTGCTGCCGCAGTCCACCACCAGCTTGTCGGCGGCGAACGGCACGCTGTCCAGGCAGCGCGCGATGTTGGCGGCCTCGTTGTAGGTCATCACCACCAGGCTCAGCGGCAGGGTGGCGGCGGCAGCGTCGGCCATGGCGCGCGGTATCCGGAAGTCAGGCGCGGTGCCGGCGGTCGGCGCCAGGCGCCGCGCCGCCCGGCGATGCGGGATCGGCAGTCTACCGGCTTCGCGCGGCGCCTTCAGCGCCCGGGGCCGGCACCGCCTCGCGCGCGGCCAGCCCGATCAGCACACCGACCAGCGCCACGTAGAAGCCGGTGCTCACCTGGTGCGCGAACATCGATTGGGTCATGCCGCACAGGATGTAGGCCGCCACCACCATGATCCCGGCTGCCGCGGCGCCGTGGAAATGCGGCTGCGGCCGGCGCCGGTACAGGCGCAGCAGCAGCCACAGCGGCACGCCGTACACCATCAGGATCAGCATGGTGCCGGGCAGGCCCTGGGTCGCGCTCCACTCGGCCAGGTCGTTGTGCGCATGACCCAGGTGGCAGCGCTCGACGAAGCCCTTGCGGCAGTCCGGCAGGCGCAGCATGGCGTTGTCGAAGCGGCCCACGCCGACCCCGACCACCGGGTGTTCGACGAAGGTCGCCGCCGCCACCTGCAGGCGCTCGATGCGCGCGCCGGCCGAGGAATCGCTGTCGCCGCGCTCGTAGCGCTGCACATCGTGATGCAGTTCGGCCAGGCGGGTCTGCTTGGTCAGCGCCGGCACGCTCAGTACCAGCACCGCCGCCAGCGCGGTGCACGCGCCCAGGATCATCAGCCGCGTCGCGCTGTCGCGCCAGCGCAGGCACAGCGCGCTGACCACCAGCAGCAACAGCACGCCCAGCCACACGCCGCGGCTGCCGCTGAGCAGGATGACGATGCCGCCGGCCACCACCGCGGCGACGGCCCACGGCCATTGCCCGCGCGGCCGGCAGAACACCGCCAGCACCATCAGCATCAGCACCACATCGGCCAGCACGATGGCGTTGGTCCAGCCCTCGGCACGCGGCTGGCCCTGCAACACCTGCACGCTGGCCAGCACCAGGGCGGCGAGGATGCCGAGCAGCGCGCCCCACCACAGCAGGCGCTGCGGCGGCCGCAGGGCGTAGGTCCACAGCGCCGCCCACGGCAGCACCAGGAAGCGGGTGCGGTTGTCGATGTCCTTCAGCGGCTGGCCGAAGTACAGCACCGAGCACAGCGACAGCCCGATCACCAGCAGCGCCAGGATCCACAGCCAGCGCAGCGACGGCTGCATCGGCGCCACCGCCTGGCGCAGCCGCGGCAGGGCCAGCAGGCTGGTCGCCAGCAGCAGCAGGCCGAACGGCAGCAGGCCGCTGGGGATGCTGATCACCAGCGCCGGCAGGCACAGCAGCGCGAGCGCCGCGCCGCGCTCGGCCAGTGACTGGCGCGAGAACGCGGAAACGGCATGGCGTGGCGCGATCGGCTGGGACATCAAGGAGGGAAGACCGTGGAGAGGGGGTGGTCGGCGATGATCCGGGGCGCTTCCCTAACCCGGCCTGACCTGCTCGCGATCGGCGCCATGGCTGGCCGGCACGGCGGGCGGCGGCGTTTCCCCGAGCAGATCGGCCACCGCCGCGCGCAGGCGCTCGCCGAACTCGCGCCGGCGCGTCTCGAAGAAGCCGCGCGCGGCCGTGCCCAGGGCGTCGCACTGCATCGGCGACATCGCCAGCGCCTGCCTCATCGCCTGCTCGAGGCCGGCGGCCTCGATCCGGTAGCGCACGCCGAAATTATCCGGCCCCTCGCCGACCGGGTCGATCAGCACGCCCCGCTCGGCGCTCACCAGCTCGTTCATCGGCGCCCCGTTGGTGGTGATCACCACCGCGCCGACGCTCAGCGCTTCCATGATGTAGTGGCCGAAGCCCTCCACCTCGGACGGACACAGGTGGAAGCGGTGCGCGTTCTGCAGCCGCCGCAGTTCCTGCTGGTCCAGGTAGCCGGTCAGGTAGTCGATGTTCTCGGCCTCGATCGGGTGGGACTTCTTCGCGCTCTGCACCACGGTCAGCCGCGGCCACTCGGGGTGCCGCGCCCAGGTCTGCAGCAGCAGCGCCGTGCCCTTGGCCGAACTGCGCCCGGCCACATGCAGGCAGGCGCGCTCGCGCGGGACCTCAGGACGGTAGCAATCGTCGCTGCAAAAGCCGATGAAGGCGGTCGGCGCCATCGTGGAGAACCGCTGCTCGGCCTGGCGGGTCTTGCACAGCACCTGGGCGAAGCGCGGCAGGCAGCGCAGCCACTTGTGCCGGAACCACTCCGGGTTGGGGATCAGGGCATTGCGCAAGCCGCTGCCCAGGCAGCGCGGATACACCCGCTCCAGGAAGATCTGCAGGTCGGCACGCCCGAACAGCAGGCTGCGCAGGAACAGGCGCAGTTCGCGCAGGCGGTTGGCCATGCGCACGGTGCCGAAGCCCAGCACCTCCACGCGGTAGCGGCCGGTCTCGCGCAGCAGGTCGGCGAC
>NZ_AQOJ01000266.1:0-2491 GCF_000364685.1 Xanthomonas sp. SHU 166 | reverse complement strand
TCGCGGCTGAGGCCGCCGCCGTTGTCGCGGCTGATGACCCGGATCAGGCGTGGCGGCACGCGCGTCTCCCTGCCCGCGCAGCGCGCCGGGCGCCAGCGGCACCACGCCGCCGCAACGCGCGGAGGCGGCTCATTCGAAGCGGTCCTTGTCCTGCTCGCGCAGGCGGTCGCGGTCGTCCTGGGTGACCACGCAGTGGCCGTGCACGGCGCTGGCCGGGACCAGCCACCAGTCGCGCCGGTTGGACACGCCGGCCAGGATGCTCGCGTTGCGGTCCACGCAGCCCAGCATCGCCGCCTCCTGCACCAGCAGCCAGCGCCGCTGCGGCGCCTGCGCCTGCCAGGCGATGCCGCGGCGCAGTTGCTCGTCCCAGGGCACCACGAAGCCGAAGGTCGTCGCCGGGCGGTCGGCCATCAGCAGGTTCTGCTCCTTCCAGGCGACCAGGCCGAGTTCGGCCTCCGGGCCGATGCGGCGCCCCACCGACTCCATAACGCCGCGCGCGGAACTCGACATGTTGATCAGCGGGTACACCAGCAAGCCGGCCATCACCCAGACCATGGTCAGGGTCGAGACCGTCGCCAGTTCCGGGCGGCGCCGCGCGAACGCGGCCAGGCTGGCCACGCCCCACAGGCCGATCGCCAGCAGGATCCAGGCCAGCACCTGCACGGTCGCCAGATCGATGCCGCGGTCTTCCATCATCTTCGCGCGGAAGCCGTGCCCCAGCAGGATCGCCGCGCCCACGCCGCCGAGCGCCAGCGTCAGCAGCGCGGTGAACGCGAGCAGCAGGCGCTTGATCCCGGGCTTGCGCAACAACCCTGGAATGAGCGGCCCCATCGCCAGGCACAGCATCGGCAGCGCCGGCAGCACGTAGACATCGCGCTTGCCGGTCGGGATCGAGAAGAACAGCACCACCAGCGCCCACCAGGCCAGCGGCAGCAGGTAGCGCGCGTCGCGCCGACGCAGGCGCCGCGCCCAGGCGGGGATCGCCCACGGCAGCGCCAGCAGCACCGGCAGCCACATGCTCGGCATCACCCCGAAGAAGTACAGCGGCCCGTGCGCGTGGTCCCAGGATTTGGCGTAGCGCCCGGCCGTCTGCCGGAACAGGATGTCGTTGAGATAAGCGCGGTACTCGGGCGCGTTGCTCGACAGCGCGGTGGCGACCATCGGCACCAGCCAGATCGACACCGCCGCCAGGAACGCCAGCGGCCCCAGCCAGAAGCGCGGATCGCGCAGGCCGACGCGCACCCCGCGCCAGTGCGCCAGCGACGCCGCCGCGGCCGGCAGCAGCATCAGCAGCGCCAGCACGCCCACACCCTTGGTGATCGTGCCCAGGCCGGCGGCGAACCAGCCCAGCGCCCACAGCCGCCAGTCCGGCCCGCGCAACAGGTGGCGCAGCAGCGCGTAGTTGGCCAGGGTGATGAAGAACACCACCAACGGGTCGATCTGCGCCTTCTTCGCCTGGTAGGTGAAGTGGAAGGCGAACAGCAGCGCGTAGGCCGCGTACATGCCGACACGGCGCGTCCACAGGCGCCGGCCGAGGTCGTAGACGCAGGCCAGCGTGCCCAGCCCGGCCAGCAGCGACGGCAGCAGGAAGGCCACCCGCCAGTTGCCGAACAGCGTGTAGAAACTCGCCTGCAGCCACATCAGCATCGGCGGCTTGTCCGAGTACAGCTCGTTGCCGCGGTGCGGGAACAACCAGTTGCCGCTCTCCACCATCTGCTTGGCGACCAGTGCGAAACGCGGCTCGTCGGCCGGGTGCGGATCGCGCAGGCCCAGGCCGGCGCCGAGCACCAGCACGGCCAGGATGGCCAACAACCAGAACTCTCGGGAGGCGCGGGTCTTCAGCATGGGACGCGATGATACCGGGGCCGGTTCATGCCGTCTTGCGGAACCTTGCGTAGTAGAAACCGTCGCAGTCCTGCTCGCCGGGGAAGCGCTGGCGGCCGCCGCCGGAAGCATGCCCGCAGGCCGCGCCCGGATCCTCCAGCGCCGCACCGGGCTGCCGCGCCAGCAACGCCTGCACCTGCCGCGCGTTCTCGTCCTGCAGCAGCGAGCAGGTCGCGTAGACCAGCACCCCGCCCGGCCGCAGCACCTGCCAGGCGGCGTCGAGCAGGCGCACCTGCAGCGCCTGCAGGGCGATCACGTCCTCGCGGCGGCGATGCAGCAGCACGTCCGGCTGGCGGCGCACGATGCCGGTGGCCGAACACGGCGCGTCGAGCAGCACCGCGTCGAACGGCACGCCGTCCCACCAGTCCTGCGGCTGCGCCGCGTCGGCGACCTGCAGCTGCGCCTGCGCACCGGCGCCGGTACGCGCGAAGGTCTCGCCGACCCGCGCCAGGCGCCGCGCATCCACGTCCAGCGCGGTCAGGCGCAGACTGGGATCGCGTTCGAGCAGGTGCGCGGATTTGCCGCCGGGCGCCGCGCAGGCGTCGAGCACGCGCGCACCGGGCGTCGGCGCCAGCACGTCGGCGACCTGTTGCGCCGCGCCGTCCTG
>NZ_AQOJ01000265.1:0-2985 GCF_000364685.1 Xanthomonas sp. SHU 166 | reverse complement strand
CAGGCCCGCCTCCGGCGCCGGCCACTCGGCCGCGGCGCGGCGCAGGTCGATGCGCTGCGGCGGCGCCAGCGCCTGCGGCAGCGCGTCGGCGGCCAGCGCGAACCAGGCCTGATCCTGGTCCAGGCCAAGGAAGATGGCCTGCTCTGCCAGCGCGCCCAGGGCGGCGGCGCTGGCGATCAGCGGGCGTCCGTCGGCATCGGCATGCGCCTGGCCATCGGCTTCCAGCACCAGCACCCTGGCCTGTTCCCAGGCCTGGCGCAGCGCGGCCGGGTCGTTGCGTACGGCATCGGCACGGTCGATCGCAGGACCGGCGAAGGCGAAAGAGGCAGGCGTCGGATCGGACATGCGCCGCAGGGTGCAGGCAAACCGTGCGTCCCGCAAGCCGCAGCGTGTCTACACGCTGAAGCTGCTGCCGCACCCGCAGGTGGTCTTGGCGTTGGGATTGCGGATCACGAACTGCGCTCCGTGCAGGCCTTCGCTGTAATCCACTTCCGCGCCCATCAGGTATTGCAGGCTGAGCGGGTCGACCAGCAGGGTGACCTGGTCGGTCTGCACCGCCAGGTCGTCCTCGGCGCGGTTCTCGTCGAACTCGAAGCCGTACTGGAAGCCGGAACAGCCGCCGCCCTGGATGTAGACGCGCAGCGCCAGCGCATCGTTGCCTTCCTCGCGGATCAGCTCGCGCACCTTGGCCGCAGCGGCCGCGGTGAAGTTCAACGGCCGGTCCAGCGACTGGTAGTCGGGCGTGGGCGCGGCGCCGGGCAGGGAGACGAGAGTGCTCATGGCGGGAGAATGGGGACGGCGGACGGCCGAATCAAGCCTCGGCGGTGAGCGCGCGCGGCGGCTCGGCGTCGCCGGCGGCCTCGCGGTGCGCTTCCGGCGGCGCCAGCGCGGCGAGGCTGCCGGCGTGGATCAGGCGCCCGGTCAGCTGCGCGCCGGCGTTCATCTCCACCACCTGGTAGTGCACGTTGCCCTGCACCCGCGCCTTCGACGCCAGTTCCACGCGCTCGGCGGCATGCACGTCGCCGATCAGCTGGCCGTTGATGATCACCACCGGTGCGCGCACCTCGCCCTCGATGCTGCCGTGCTCGGACAGGGTCAGCGTGGCCGGCGCGCCGTCTTCGGCCACGACCTTGCCGAGGATGCGCCCTTCCACGTAGAGGCCGCCGCTGAACACCAGGTCGCCGCGGATCACCACCTGCGCGCCGATCAGCGTATCGACCACGGTCTGGCCGCTGTTGCGGCTGTTCTTGTTCCCAAACATAGGCTGATTATTCCCCTTTGCCGTTACCGGCCAATGTCCAATCGAAGGTCTGGCTGACCGGCGCCCCGCCGCCGCTCAATGCCACCCGCACCCGTTGCGGGGTGAAGCCCTTGGGCAGGATCACGCTGCCGTCCAGTTGCTGGAAGTAGCGGAACGAGTAGTCCTGCCCGGGCACACCGGTCTTCTGGTGCAGTTCGTCCCAGCCGACGCTGGTCAGTTTGCCGCCGCGCACGCCTTCCACGGTCAGCCGCAGTTGCCCCTGGCTGATCGCGCCACGGTTGAGGTTCTGGGTCAGCACCACGTTGTAGCGCCAGGTGCCGCCGGCCTCGGCGGAGAACTCCACCGAATGCACGCTCAAGCCCTTGCGCTGGCTGGTCGCGCCGACCAGGCGCTCGTAGAACGCCACGTCGGCACGCAGCCCGGCGATCTCCTCGTCGCGCTCGGCCAGCGAACTCTGCACCTCGTTGTTGGCGGCGCGGCTGATCTGGTCGGAACGGGCCAGGGTCGCCTGGCGCTGGTTGAGCGTCTCGATCTGCCGCTGCTGCGCCTGCAGGTTGCGTTCGGCCTCGCGCAACTGCGCGCTGACCGCACCGAGCCGCGGCGCGGCCTGGCGGCTGGCCAGCCACCAGGTCAGGGCCAGCGACAGCAGCCACAGCCCGGCGAGCAGCAACCACAGCCCGCGGCCACGGCGGGGCGCGGCGCCATTGGGCACGATCTGGAAACGGGGAACGGGTCGGTTCATGCGCGCTGCCGCGCCACCGAGGCGGCGCCGGCGTCGATCCTCGCGGGTCGGCCTGCTGGGCCACCTAGTGTAAGCCACCCTCCTGAGCGGCGCCGGACTGCGCGGCCGGCCCGCGCCGCGGGCTGGCCTTCGTGGCGGGCTTGGCCGATAGTGACCGGCATCCGTGCTTTGCAGGAGCGCCTGCCATGACCGACGCCCATCTCTTCGTAATCGGCATCCTGCTGGCCTGGCTGGCCGGCATCCGCGTCTACCTGACCGTGTTCGGCATCGGCCTGGCCGGCCTGCTCGGCTGGCTGGAGCTGCCGCCGGCGCTGCAGGCGACGCAGTCGTGGTGGGTGCTCGGCACCTCCGGCGCGCTGGCGCTGGCCGAGTTCTTCGCCGACAAGATCCCCGGCGTGGATTCGGTGTGGGACCTGCTGCAGACCCTGACCCGGATTCCGGCCGGCGCCTTCCTGGCCGCGGCCACGCTTTCGCCCGACGGCCAGCTGAGCGCCGGCGCGCTGGCCACCGGCGCGGGCGTGGCGCTGACCAGCCACGCGCTCAAGGCCGGCACCCGCGCCCTGCTCAACACCTCGCCGGAGCCGGCCAGCAACTGGATCGCCTCGCTGGCCGAGGATTCGGTGGTGATCGCCGCGCTGGCCCTGGCCCTCGCGCACCCGTGGCTGGCACTGGCCGTCGTGCTGGCGGCGAGCGCGCTCGGCGCGTTGCTGGTGTGGTGGACATGGCGCCTGCTGTGGCGGGGCATGCGCCGCCTGCTGGCCTCGCCGACGGCACCGGCCGGCAACGTCTCGCACCCCGGCGCACAGCCATCGTGAACTTCGTCGCATAATTGGACGCGCCCCAGGAACCAGACGCGATGCCCGCCAACGACACCGCTCCGCTTTCCCTTCGCGAGGACGCGCGCGCGCGCCATGTCCGCGCCGAGACCCCGCCGCCGCACTACTGGCGGCGCTGGGTCGGCGACGCGGAGCGCGCGGCGCCC
>NZ_AQOJ01000264.1:0-993 GCF_000364685.1 Xanthomonas sp. SHU 166 | reverse complement strand
TTGCCTGCTAGGGGGTAAGACGGTATCTGCGGGATCACATGATCCGCAGCAAAAGCGGGTGTTACGTGACTGCAGAGGCTAGCTGTCGGTGCGCTGAGTCACGCGGTTACGGCGCTGCGCATGCTGCGCCGGCAGCGACTATGCTGGCGCTCCCTTTCGATCGAGGTAATGCCCCATGTCCGAGTCGCTGACCGCCATTCCGCTGACCCGCATCGACGGCCAGCCGGCCACCTTGGCCGCGTTCGAGGGCAAGGTGTTGCTGATCGTCAACGTCGCCTCCAAGTGCGGCCTCACTGCGCAGTACGCGGGTCTGGAAGCGCTGTACCGCGAGAAGCAGGCTGCGGGTCTGGAAGTGCTGGGCTTCCCGGCCAACGATTTCAAGGGCCAGGAGCCGGGCAGCGAGGCGGAGATCCAGCAGTTCTGCCAGCTCACCTACGACGTGACCTTCCCGATGTTCTCCAAGATCGCGGTTACCGGCGAGGACACCCATCCGCTGTACCGCGCGCTGATCGCCGCGCAGCCGCAGACCGAGGGCGAGGGCCCGATGCGCGAGAAGCTGGCCGGCTACGGCATCGAGCCGAATCCGGCGCCGGGCGTGCTGTGGAATTTCGAGAAGTTCCTGGTCGGCCGGGACGGCCAGGTCCGCGCGCGCTTCGCTCCGGACGTTACCGCCGAGGATCCGCGCCTGCGCGCGGCGATCGACGCGGCGCTGGCGTAACGGCGCGCTGCGCCATCTGGCTGTGCTTGGACGAGCTGAAGGTGTGTTGCGGTGTCTAGGTAGTTGGTGAACGAGCCGGAGAGGTGATCGATGTTCTCGTTGTCCGGCGTCGCTTGTTGCGGCTGAACTGCTCCTACGCAAAGCCTGCAGCATCGAAACCGTTGCCGTTGCCGTTGCCGTTGCTTTGGCTGTTGTTTGGCATTAGCTGTTGCTTGGCTTTGGCTTTGGCTGTTGCCCTGGCTTTTGATTTACCGGGTTCCCTTCCGAAGCGGCGG
>NZ_AQOJ01000263.1:0-1347 GCF_000364685.1 Xanthomonas sp. SHU 166 | reverse complement strand
TGCCGGCCGGCCGTGCACGCGCGGCGGCGAGCAGGCGCGCGGGTACTGCTTCGTCCAGCACCGGGGCGAAGCCGGCGCGCAGCCGCGCCTGCAGGCTGCGCAGCCGCTCCAGGGCCTGTGCCAGCTGCGGGTCGGTGCGCAACGCCGCTTCCACCTGGGCGGCCTGCGCCGCATCCAGTTCGCCGTCGGCGTAGGCCTGCAGCGTGAGTGCGTCGATCGTGGTGTTCATGCGGTCGCCTCCAGTGACGCCTGCAGGGCTTCGCGCCCACGCGCGAGCCGGCTGGTGAGTGTGCCGAGCGGAATCTCCAGCACCGCCGCGGCATCCTTGTAGGACAGGCCTTCGATCAGCACCAGTGCGATCGCCAGGCGTTGTTCCTCGGGCAGGCCGGCCATCGCGGCCTGCACGGCCATCCAGTCCTGCTGCCGCTCCAGCGGCGTGTCGCCGACGTGTTCGCCCTCGGCGGCATCGACGAAGACCTGCCGCCGTCGCCGCTGCGCCCGCACCTCGTCGATCCAGGCGTGGCGGATGATGCCGTACAGCCAGTACTGCAGCGGCGTCTCCGGCCGCCATTGCCCGGCGCGACGCAGCGCGCGCTCGATCGCGATCTGCAGCAGGTCGTCGGCGTCCTCGCGATGGCCGGCGACGGCACGCGCGAAGCGCCGCAACTGCGGCAGCAGGGTACAGATGCCGTCGCCGACGGCGGCCGTGGGATCGGCGTGCATGTCGGTGATACGTTCGGCGGAGGGGTTTTCTTCCATGGGCGCGGCGCGGCGTTCACCGCGTGTCGGGATGGCAGGATTAGTGTGGCACGCCAACAGGGGCGGACAACGGAGCGGGGCATGGCGACGGGCAGGCGAATGCGCTGGATGGCCGTGGCATGGCTGGCGGTGGCGACACCGGCGTTGGCGCAGCTGGCGCTGCCGTCGGCCGGCGGGCTGGTGCAGGACGTGACCCAGGGCGTGCAGGGCGGCATGAATCGGGTGGGAGAGTCGCTGCAGGACGCGCGCGGCGAGCTCGAACGGCTGCGGCTGAAACGCCTGCAGGCGTTGCTGCGCAGCGATCCGCGCGGGCTGGAGCGCGACGAGGGCGGCGCCGTGGTGATGCGCGGGCAGGTGGTGGCGCTGGAGCCGGAGCCGGCTGCGCTGCAGGCGGCGCAGGCGGCCGGCTTCGCCGTGCTGGAGCAGCGCAGCTTCGGCGAATTCGGCCTGCGCCTGGTGGTGTTGCAGGTGCCGTCGGGCCTGTCCACGCGCCGCGCGCTGCAACAACTGCGCGAGCGCGATCCGCAGGGCGATTACGACTACAACCACGTCTACAGCGGATCGGCGGCGACGCCGCCGGCGCCCGCC
>NZ_AQOJ01000262.1:0-2597 GCF_000364685.1 Xanthomonas sp. SHU 166 | reverse complement strand
CGGCCGCGTCACCGGCTTCGGCAGCGTGGCCCTGGCCGACTACATCGCCGGCAGCCGCGCGCGCCTGCGCGTGATCCCGATGATCGAGAGCGCCGCCGGCGTGCGCGCCCTGCCGCAGATCCTGCAGGTGCCCGGCGTGTCGCTGGTGATGGAAGGCGCGCTGGACCTGGCGCTGGACCTGGGCGTCGGCCCGCAGCCCACCCATCCGCAGGTCTGGGAACAGCTGCTGGCGATCGACGCGGCCTGCCGCGCCGCCGGCGTTCCCTTCTGCCCCAATCCCCGCGACGCCGCGCAACGCGCGCACTGGCTGGCGCAGGCGGACCTGCAGTGGCTGTTCGCCGGCGAAGACCGCGCGCTGCTCCAAGCCGCATTGCGCCAGCGCGCGGCCGACCTGCGCAGCCCCTGACCGTTTCGTTCCTGTTGGAGTCGTCGTCTTGATCGCTTCGCTATCCCCTTCGCTGCTGGCCGTCGCCCTCGTCGCCGCCATGCTCGCCCCCTCCAGCGCGTGCGCCGAGGACACTCCGCCCGACGCCGACGCGCAGGCGCGGATCCGCCAGCTCGACGCGGTGCAGGTGCAGGGCAGCCTGCTCGGCCGCTCCACCGTCGAGGACGTGCAGCACTACGCCGGCAGCCGCCAGGTGATCGACAACACGCAACTGCGCACCGGCGCCAACCGCTCGCTGGACGACGCGCTGCAGAAGGTGCCGGGCATCAAGGTGTTCGACGAGACCGGCACCGGCGCGCTGCCGCAGATCATGCTGCGCGGCCTGTACGAGAGCCGCAGCGGCCGCGTGCAGGTGCTGGAGGACGGCATTCCGCTGGCGCTGGCGCCGTACGGGCAGACCAGCCTGTCGTTGTTCCCGGTCGGCCTGAACCAGGTCGACCGCATCGACATCGTGCGCGGCGGCGCGGCGGTGCAGTACGGCCCCAACAACGTCGGCGGCGTGATCAACCTGATCAGCCCGGACATTCCCACCACCTGGACCACCACGCTGGGGCAGAAGGTCACCGCCGGCGGCGCCGGGCATTACCTGGGCGACACCGCGATCAGCACCGGCGGCTACGCCAGCGATACCTTCGGCCTGCAACTGGACGCCAACTGGACCAAGGGCGACTACTGGCGCGAGCACAGCGCCACCGACATCAAGAACCTGCGCCTGCGCACGGAATGGTGGCTGGCACCGGACACGCTGCTCAAGGCCAGCGTGCAGCGCTACGTCGCCGACATGGACATGGCCGGCGCCTTGTCCACCGCCGACTACCTGCGCGATCCACGCCAGTCGACGCGGCCGCTGGACGCATTCAACGGCCGCACCACGCGCGCCTCGCTGGTCTACCAGCAGGACTTCGGCGACGTGGGGCCGTTCCAGGACCTGCGCCTGGACTGGAGCAACTTCAGCGCGCGCAGCAGCCGCAACTTCATCGTCGGCATGCGCTCGGCGGCCAGCGAGACCTGGCGCCCCGACCTGCCGCCGCAACTGCGGCAGAGCGCCCCGCGCGATTTCCGCGTCTACGGCAGCGAGCCGCGGCTGAGCTGGACGATGGGCGACGGCGCGGTGCGCCAGCAGTGGACGCTGGGCGCGCGCGCGATCAACGAGGACATCGACTTCCTGGTCGGCAACACCCGCCTCAGGGACGGCCTGTACACCCTGGTGCGCGACTGGCGCTTCAAGGACCGCGGCGCCGCCGCCTACGTCAGCGACGCGATCGCCTTCGCCGACGGCCGCGTCACCGTCACCCCCGGCCTGCGCTACGAGCAGGTCGATTCGCGCTACTACAACCTGGCCAGCGGCGCACGCACGCGCAACAAGACCGACGACGTGCTGCCCGGCCTGACCCTGGGGTTCCAGGCCAGCCCGCAGTGGTACCTGTACGCCGACGGGCAGCGCTCGCTGCGCGCGCCGCAGGTCACCCAGATCATCTTCGGCGACAACCTCGACGCCGAACTGGCCTGGAACTACGAGGCCGGCGCACGCTACCAGCCCAACGAGCGCACCCGCGTGCAGTTCGGCGGCTACCTGATCGACTTCGACCAGCAGATCCAGCTCGACAACACCACGCGCACCTACCGCAATCTCGGCAAGACCCGCCACCAGGGCGCCGAAGTGGAACTGCAGTGGAGCCCGGCGCAACTGCGCGCGCTGACACTGAACGCCGGCTACGCCTACCTGGACGCGCGGCAGGAATCGGGCGTGTACGACGGCAATCGCGTGCCCTACACCTCGCGCAACCAGCTCACCCTCGGTGCGTCGTACCACCCCGAATCCGGTCATACCACCGTCGCCGTTTCCAGTTATTACTTCAGCCGCGCCTTCAGCGATGCGGCCAACACCGTGCAGGAGAACGCGATCGGCTCGGTCGGCGAGCTGCCGGCCTACTGGGTGTGGAACGCGCAGCTGAGCCAGGTGCTCAGCGAAGGCGCCAGCGGCAAGCTCAGCGCGTCGCTGGCGGTCAACAACCTGTTCGATCGCAAGTACTGGTACCGCGGCATCGACACCAGTCCCTGGGGCCGGCAGCCGGCGCCGGGCCGCAGCGTCACCGTCGGCCTCGAGTACACGTTCTGATCCACCGCCGGCGTCGGACGACGACGCCGGCCG
>NZ_AQOJ01000261.1:0-5343 GCF_000364685.1 Xanthomonas sp. SHU 166 | reverse complement strand
CCGCCGCCGGCGGCGCGGCGACGGCAGGCGAGGCCAGCGCGAGGGTCAGGCAAAGGGATCCTGTAAACGTTTTCATATCGGGGCGAACAGCCTCTTCAGCAGATGACGGGAAGGCGCATCGGGGGAGTCGGGGGGAGGGTGGAACCGCGCGTCAGGACGGTGCTTCGTCGCTGCGCATGACCGGGTACAGGCGGTAGCGCTCGTCCCAGGAACTGTGGCGGCGGTAGAAGAACTCCAGCCGCGCCTGCGGATCCTTGGCGAAGGCCGCGTCGTGTTCGAGCTTGTCCTCGAACTCGGCCTTGAGCGCCGGGTCGCTGGCCAGCATCTGCCGCGCCACGTCCTCGGCGACGTAGTCCTCCATGTACTCGGCGCGCTCGAACGCGCTGTTGAACTCGCCCCATTGCAGCAGCGAGTCCGGCGCCTGCGGTTCCAGCAGCGCCATCAACAGCCGCGCCTTGGGCTGGGCGATCGGCACGAACAGCGCGCCGGCGCCGACGGCGCGGGTCTCCGGCTTCCAGGCGCCGGCGACGCTGAGCCGCTGGTGGCCTTCGGACGAGCGGGCGGCGAAGCTGGCGGTGTCGGCGCGGAAGGTCTGCACCCGCAGGGTGGCGTCGTGCTCCAGCGTGTGGAAGGCGATGCCGTGCTGGCGCAGCTTGGTGCCGACCAGGGCGGCCTGCGCCGCCGGCACCAGGTAGCCGGCGCGCGGCGCGGCGACTTCCACGCTGGGCACGACCTGGTCGCGCAGCGGCACCCGCCAGAGTTGCGGGGTGCGCTCGTCGTAGCGGGTCATCAGCGCGCCGGACACCGGCGAGGGCGTGCGCGTGTAGGCGTAGCCGCGGAAGTCCACCAGGTGCGAGGCGTCGGTGGTGCGGTAGTCCAGCGCCACGGTCTTGCCGCCCAGCGCTTGCGCGCGGGCGTCGGCGGCCAGCGCGTCGGCGCGCCACTGCGCACCGTGCCGCGCCACCTGCTGCAGCACCGAGACGATGGTGTTGCGGGTGATGCGCACGCGCTCGGGGTAGCGCTTCCACGAATGCGTTTCCACCAGCATGCCGAAGCGGTTGCGCAGCTGGAAATAGCCGTGCGAGAAGCGCGGCGTCGGCACCCCGTCCTCGAAGCCGGAGGCCGGGTCGTCGTTGACCACGAAGGAGGGGTAGTAGGGCAGCGGCAGCGAGCCCTGCCGCTTCAGATCGGCCAGCACGCTGTCGCGCAGGCGCAGGCCGTCGCCGCGCAGCGCGGTATCGCCGGCGTGCAGCGGTTCCACCTGGATCGACACGTCGTGCTCGAACTGCGCGCCGTCGGTGACGTGCAGATCCACATACACGAGCGGGTCCCACTGCTCGACCAGGCGCAGCATCGCCTGCATCTCCGGCGCGTCGGCCTTGACGTAGTCGCGGTTGAGGTTGAGGTTCTGCGCGGTGGTGCGCCAGCCCATCTGTTCCGGACCACGCTGATTGGGCCGGTTCCAGGCGCCGAAGCGCTCGTGCCCGTCGACGTTGAACACCGGTACGAACAGCCACACTTGCTTGTCCAGCGCGACGCGCGCGGCCTGGCCGTCGAGCAGTTGGCGCAGCGCCAGGAAGCCAGCGTCCTTGCCGTCGATCTCGCCGGCGTGGATGCCGCCCTGGATCAGCACCACCGGCAGCTTGCGCGCCTGTGCGGCCGCCGGATCCAGTGCGCCGGAGGTGGATACCGCCAGCGCCTTCATCGGCCGGCCTTCCGGGGTGGTGCCGAAGTCGAAACAGCGCACCGCCTGTGGATAGCGCTGCGCGAAGGCATCGCACAGCGCGATGGTTTCGGCGTAGCGGCCGGTGCGCGCGAATCCGCTGCGCTCGGCTTCGGTGGACAGGCCCGCCTCGCTGGCCAGCGACGGCATGCTGCAGAGCAGCATCGGCAGCAACAGGGTGGCCAGCCAGGGTCGGATCATCTCGGCACCGTCTCGGGACAGGCCACCATGATGCGGGCAGCGCGCCGATTGCGAAAGCACCTAGGGCGTGTCCTAGCGGTTCGATTCGCCGGAACGATCGGGTAACCTTCTGAAAATTTTGCCTGGACGAGGGCCCGTGAGCAGCCAAGCCACCACGAGACACGCCGCATGAGCGCGGCGCAGGAGCGCACCGCCGCGCGCATGCCGCGGCAGATTCCGTACATCATCGGCAACGAGGCCTGCGAGCGCTTCAGCTTCTACGGGATGCGCAACATCCTGGTGCAGTTCCTGATCACCTCGCTGCTGCTGCAGGAGGTGACGGCGCCCGGCCGCGAGGCCGAAGCCAAGCACATCATGCACAGCTTCATGATCGGCGTGTACTTCTTCCCGCTGCTCGGCGGCTGGCTGGCCGACCGCTTCTTCGGCAAGTACAGCACCATCCTCTGGTTCAGCCTGATCTACTGCGTGGGGCACCTATGCCTGGCGCTGTTCGAGGGCCATCGCAACGGCTTCTTCCTCGGCCTGGGCCTGATCGCGCTGGGCGCGGGCGGGATCAAGCCGCTGGTGGCCTCGTTCATGGGCGACCAGTTCGACCAGGGCAACAAGCACCTGGCCAAGGTGGTGTTCGACGCCTTCTACTGGATCATCAACTTCGGCTCGCTGTTCGCCTCGCTGCTGATCCCGCTGGCGCTGAAGAACCTGGGGCCGGCGTGGGCGTTCGGCATCCCCGGCATCCTGATGCTGGTGGCGACCCTGGTGTTCTGGGCCGGGCGTCACCGCTACGTGCGCGTGCCGCTGCCGCCCAAGGATCCGCACGGTTTCGCCCAGGTGGTGCGCACCGCGCTGCTGCGGCAGGCGCCGGGGCAGGGGCGTCCCGGCCTGGCCCTGGCCGGCGTGGCGGTGCTGCTGGCGCTGGCGACGTTCGCCCTCGTGCCGACCCTGGGCCTGGTGATCTGCCTGTGCCTGGCGCTGGTGTTGCTGCTGGCCGGCATCGGCGGCGGCACCTGGTGGCAACTGGAGCGCGCCCGCGCGCTGCATCCGGACGCGGCGGTGGACGGCGTGCGCGCGGTGCTGCGGGTGCTGGTGGTGTTCGCGCTGGTCACCCCGTTCTTCTCGCTGTTCGACCAGAAGGCCTCGACCTGGGTGCTGCAGGGCCAGCAGATGCAGATGCCGGCGTGGTTCAGCGCCTCGCAGATGCAGGCGCTGAATCCGGCGCTGGTGATGCTGCTGATCCCGTTCAACAACCTGGTGCTGTATCCGCTGCTGCGCCGGCGCGGCTACGAGCCGACCGCGCTGCGGCGGATGACCGCCGGCATCGCCTTCAGCGGCCTGGCCTGGATCGTGGTCGGCACGCTGCAGGTGATGATGGACGGCGGCGACGCCCTCTCCATCGCCTGGCAGATCCTGCCGTATGCGCTGCTGACCTTCGGCGAAGTGCTGGTCTCGGCGACGGGCCTGGAATTCGCCTACAGCCAGGCGCCGCAGTCGATGAAGGGCGTGGTGATGAGTTTCTGGAACCTCACCACCACCGTCGGCAACCTGTGGGTGCTGCTGTCCAACGCGGCGGTGCGCAACGACCGCGTCACCGCGCACATCGGCAGCACCGGGCTCAGCGAGACCGCGTTCCTGATGTTCTTCTTCGCCGCCTTCGCGTTCGTCGCCGCACTGCTGTTCGGGCTGTACGCGCGCCGCTACCGCATGGTCGACCACTACCGCCCCGCCTGAGACCCCGCATGCCCTCCGTCACCCCCGTCAACCTGATCCTGATCGTCCTCACCGTGCTGGTGTCGTGGGCGGCGTTCAACAACCGCCGACTGCTCGACCGGCTGATCCTGTGGCCGCCGGCGATCGACCGCCACAAGCAGTACGACCGACTGGTGACCTACGGCTTCATCCACGCCGATTTCCCGCACCTGCTGTTCAACATGGTCACGCTGTACTTCTTCGGCGGCCCGATCGAGGTGCTGATGGAGCGGCTGACCGGCAACATGCTGGTGTATCCGCTGTTCTACCTGTCGGCGTTGGTGGTCTCGATCCTGCCCAGCTACCTGAAGAACCAGAAGAACCCCAACTACATGAGCCTGGGCGCCTCCGGTGCGGTGTCGGCGGTGCTGTTCGCCTTCATCCTGATGGCGCCGTGGACCGGGATCTTCTTCTTCTTCATCCCGATTCCGATCCCGGCGATCCTGTATGCCGTGTTCTATGTCGGCTACAGCATCTGGATGGACCGCCGCGGCGGCGACAACGTCAACCACAGCGCGCACCTGGCCGGCGCGGCGTTCGGCGTCATGTTCCTGCTGATCATGGAGCCGTCGGTGCTGCAGCACTTCCTGGGCGAGCTGGCGAACCCGCGCTTCGGGCGCGGCTGATCCGCGACGCGGTGGCGTCCGCACGGGCGTGCGGCGCCGCGCGATCGGCGCATCTCTCATTCGCTGCGCTAGGTAAGCGCCGTGGCGCCGATGCGGTCGTGGGCACGCATCGCGCATGGAGCAGATGGCGGTCCGTCAGACCGCCCTCTGGGTTCAGCGGGTCTGCTGCCCGCGCAACTGCACCTTGGCGCTGCCGATGGTGGCGTTCTCGTAGGTGCGCTTGAGGCGCTGGTAGACCTCGTCGTCGAGCTGCAGGAACTCGCCGCCCTGGTGGTCGCCGCTGACCGACAGTTGGAACAGCCCTTCCAGCAGGGAGGCGTTGTGGTCGCCCTGGTCGTATTTGCTCTCGGTCTCGCTCATGCGCGTGGTTCCCTAGTTGGATCGCTGCGTGATGGGAGGTGCAACTCCCATGCCAGGTTTTCGGCCTGTCCTGGTGGTATCGGCCGCGCGCGGCACGACTTGAGCGGCGTACGGTTGACGCGCCGCGTCGGCGGCGTGACGCCCTAGGGCAGGTGTTTCACATCGCCGCGGCAACCCGCAGCGGACACTGCATGCTCCGCGACACATCCACTTGCCCATGTCCGCACCGAACGTCCCGATCGCGCACGATCCGCAGCAGCACCGTTTCAGCCTGCAGGTCGACGGCCATCGCGCCGAACTCAACTACGTGCTGGAGCAGGGGCGCATGGTCATCACCCATACCGGGGTGCCTGGCCCGATCGGCGGGCGCGGGCTGGCGGCGCAACTGGTCGCCGCCGCGTTGGAGCATGCGCAGGTGCAGGGCTGGAAGGTGGTGCCGGCGTGTTCGTACGCGGCCGTGTTCATCCAGCGGCATCCGCAATACGCGGCGCTGCTCGATTGAGCATTGGGCACCGCAACGGCGCGATAATGCGCGCCACTTTTACAGGCATTGCAGGAACAGGGGCAGTCGACGTGAGCAGGGCAGAGACGATGGGCAACGGGCGGATGGCATGGACGGCACTGGCGGTCGCGGCGGCGCTGGCACTGGCCGGCTGCAAACGCGAGGAACCGGCTGCCGCACCGGCGCCA
>NZ_AQOJ01000260.1:0-667 GCF_000364685.1 Xanthomonas sp. SHU 166 | reverse complement strand
CGGCGCCAGCGCGGCGGCCGCGGCCTCGCCCGGCAACGGCGCGCGCACGCCGTGGCGGAACAGCATCCAGACCTTTTCGACCTGCAGCGCGGGCGCGGCCTTCGGCGCCGGCCGCGCCTGCGCGCCCAATGCCGCCACCAGCAGCACGACCCACAGCATCCAACGCGTTCTTGTTTTCATCATCGTCCCCAACATGGAAAGTCTCACGGTGCGCTCGTGCCGCATGCGGCCGTGACACGGTCGCAGCGCAGGCCCGTGGCGATACCGAGCCAGTAGCCCAGCCGCTGCGGATCCGGGGCGCCGGCGTAGTAATCGGTGCTGATCCATTGCGCGCCGGCCTCCAGCGCCGCCTGTGCGCGGCGGCGGTCGTGCGCGCGCGCCTCGCGGCCATCGGTATCGGCGCGTGTGCGCACCAGGAAGCCCTGCGTCACCAGCGCACGGATCCGCGGCGCCTCGGTCAGCGGATCCTCGATCGACAGCACCGCGGCCTCCGGCCGGTCCGGCGCGTACCAGCCGAACATCATGCGACCGCGCAGCGATGGATGATCCTGTCGATACAGCGCCTCGTGCCGCGGATTGCCGTCGAGCACGAACAGCAGGCGGCCGCGCGCCTGCGCCACGCGCGGCCAGGCATGCGCCAGCACCGCCTCGCGCAGGCTCGGCGCGG
>NZ_AQOJ01000259.1:0-1723 GCF_000364685.1 Xanthomonas sp. SHU 166 | reverse complement strand
CGCCGGCGGCCGCGCCGGCGATCCGCCGGCCACCGCGCTGGCGCAGGCGCTGCGCGACGGCCGCTTCGGCGTGGACCGGCTCAAGACCGGCACCCCGCCGCGCATCGACGGGCGCAGCCTGGACTACGCGGCGATGGAGGAACAGCCCGGCGACGATCCGCTCCCGGTGATGTCGTTCCTGGGCGAGGTGGCGCAGCATCCGCGCCAGGTCTCGTGCTGGATCACCCACACCACCGAGCGCACCCACGCCATCATCCGCGGCGCGCTGGACCGCTCGCCGCTGTACACCGGCCAGATCGAAGGCATCGGCCCGCGCTACTGCCCCTCGATCGAGGACAAGGTGGTGCGCTTCGCCGAGAAGGCCAGCCACCAGATCTTCGTCGAGCCGGAAGGCCTGGACGTGGTCGAGATCTACCCCAACGGCATCTCCACCTCGCTGCCGTTCGACGTGCAGCTGGAGCTGGTGCGCTCGATCCGCGGCTTCGAGCGCGCGCACATCACCCGCCCCGGCTACGCCATCGAGTACGACTTCTTCGACCCGCGCGGACTCAAGGCCTCGCTGGAGACCAAGGCCATGCCCGGGCTGTTCTTCGCCGGCCAGATCAACGGCACCACCGGCTACGAGGAAGCCGCCGCGCAGGGCCTGATCGCCGGCCTCAACGCTGCGCGCCAGGTGCGCGGGCTGGAACCATGGTCGCCGCGCCGCGACCAGGCCTACATCGGCGTGCTGATCGACGACCTGATCACCCACGGCACCAGCGAGCCGTACCGCATGTTCACCAGCCGCGCCGAGTACCGGCTGCAGCTGCGCGAGGACAACGCCGACGCGCGCCTGACCGGCATCGGCCACGACCTGGGCATCGTCGACGAAACGCGCTGGGCGCGCTTTCAGGCCAAGCAGGAGGCGGTGGCGCGCGAGAACGAGCGCCTGCGCGCGCTGTGGGCCACGCCGGGCAACGCGCTGGGCCGCGAGGTCGCGGCGACGCTGGGCGTGGCGGTGAGCCGCGAGACCACCGTGCTGGACCTGATCAAGCGCCCGGAACTGGACTACGCCGCGCTGATGCGGGTGCCGTCGCTGGGCCCGGGCGTGGCCGACGCGCAGGTGGCCGAACAGGTGGAGATCGGCATCAAGTACGCCGGCTACCTGGACCGCCAGCGCGACGAGATCGCGCGCCAGCAGCGCCACGAGGACACCCCGATCCCGGCCGCCTTCGACTACGCGCAGGTGCGCGGGCTGTCGGCCGAAGTGCAGCAGAAGCTCGAGCGCGTGCGCCCGCAGACCGTGGGCCAGGCGCAGCGCATCCCCGGCATGACCCCGGCGGCGATCTCGCTGCTGCTGGTGCATCTGGAACGCGCGCGGCGCAGCCGGGTGGCGTGATCGGTCGCGAACGCGCATCGCGCGCAGCACCCCCACGCAGGAGCGGCTTCAGCCGCGACCTGGGCGTGTCGGCAATGCCCCGTCGCGGCTGAAGCCGCTCCTTTGTTTTTCCCTTCTCCCCCCGGGAGAAGGTGCCCCGAAGGGGCGGATGAGGGTACGGATGGTGCACTAAGGTCCGGAGGCGGCGCTGCGCTCCCGGACCCTCACCCCTCTCCCGGGGGGAGAGGGGCTTTGACTACGGAAGCCGACGCATCCGCGCGACTGGCACATGGTTCCAGACGAAGCAGCGCGTGCCAGCGCCGGCGGCGATTGCCGGGAGGGGGTACGCACTGGGGTTGGGCTCAC
>NZ_AQOJ01000258.1:0-8344 GCF_000364685.1 Xanthomonas sp. SHU 166 | reverse complement strand
CCAGCCGCTGGCGCAGCAGCAGCGCGGCCAGGTCCAGGGTTTCGCCGGCCGCGCGCATCACCCTGCCCATGTTGATGAAGCCGTGGATCATGCCGGGGTGGACGCGCACCAGGGTTTCCACACCCGCCTCTCGCAGGCGCTGCGCGTAGTGCAGGCCTTCGTCGTGCAGCGCATCGCGCTCGGCCAGCACCACCAGCGCCGGGGCGACGCCGGCCACGTCCGGCGCCACTACCGGGGAGATGCGCCAGTCCGATGCCAGCGACGGGTCCGGCAGCAGCTGGCGGTCGAAGTAGCGCATCGCCGCTTCGGTCAGCGGCGGAATGCCGGCGTTGTGCACGCGCGAGGGGAAGGGATTGTCCGGGCGCACGTCGGTCAGCGGATAGATCAGGATCTGGCAGCGCAGGGCGATGCCGGCATCGCGCGCGTCCAGCGCGGCGCTCGCCGCCAGGGCGCCACCCATGCTGTCGCCGGCCACGGCCAGGCGCTGCGGATCGGCACCGACCTCGCCCGGGTGCGCGGCCACCCAGTGCACCAGCGCGATCACGTCCTCGATGCCGGCCGGCGCCGGATGTTCGGGCGCCAGCCGGTAGTCCACCGCCAGCACCTGGCAGCCGGCGCGCGCGGCCAGTTGCCGGCACACGTCGTCGTGCGAGTCGAGGTCGCCGACCACGCCGCCACCGCCGTGTGCATAGAGGCAAGTGGGGGCCGGACCGCCGTCGAGGCCGTGCGGGCGGTACAGGCGCAGCGGAATCGGCGCGGCCGGACCCGGTGCCTGCAGGTCGCGGACCTCGGCCATCTCCACGCGCGGGAAACCGAATTGCGCGGCGACGCCGCGCATCATCGCCCGCGCCTGGGGCAAGGGCAGTTCCTCCATCGGCGGCTGCCCGGACTGCTGGGCCTGGGCGAAGAAACGGACGACGTCTGGATCGAAATACATGGGTGGCCCTCCCGGGGCGGCTGCGCAAGCGGCGTCGGGCGGATTGTTATTCTCGATAACCATTTCCGCAAATAAGCGAACTGGAACGCCGATGCGCGGTAGCCGACGGGTCAGCGGCAGGCGGCCGATCGTCACGGCGCGGATGCGCGTGCAATGCAGGCGCGGCGAGGCATTGCGCAGCTTGGAGCACGCGCTGGCGACCGGGCGCGCACGCGTCGCCGCCACATTGCGGCGCAGCATGGACTTGCGCGCTGCGCGCCGGAACGTGGCTCAGTCGTCCTGCGCGGCGGCCTCGCGGCCCTGCTGGCGGATGATGGCCTCCTGCCGCGCGTCCTCGATCGAGGCGCGCACGGCGCGCACGTCGGCGCGGCGGGTGTCGAAGGTGAAGCGACCGGTGAGTGCGCTGTCCGGGCGCAGCGTGCCCTTCTCGTACAGCGCCCACATCTCCTCGCCGTAGTGGGTGGCGTTGAGCTCGGGCGCGAAGCGGCCCAGGCAGTCGCGCAGGTTGTGCACGTCGCGCAGCAGCATGCTGCGGGCGGCGTTGTTGCCAGCGGCGCTGACCACCTGCGGGAAGTCGATCACCACCGGACCATCGGCGGCGACCAGCACGTTGTATTCGGACAGGTCGCCGTGGACCAGGCCCAGGCACAGCATCTTCACCACGTCGCCGACCAGCTGCGTGTGGAAGGCGCGCGCCTGCTCCGGTTCCAGTTCCACCTCGCCCAGGCGTGGCGCGCTCTGCCCGTCGGCGTCGGTGACCAGGTCCATCAGCAGCACGCCGTGGAAGTAGCCGCGCGGCTGCGGCACGTGCACGCCGGCGTCCACCAGCTGGTACAGGGTGTTGGCCTCGGTGTCCTTCCACGCGGCTTCCTGCTCGCGGCGGCCGAACTTGCTGGCCTTGCCGATCGCCCGCGCCTGGCGGCTGCCGCGCACCTTGCGCCCTTCCTGGTACTGCACGCGGGCCTGGAAGCTGCGCTGCGCCATGTCCTTGTAGACCTTGGCGCAGAGCACGTCGTCGCCGGCCTGGACCACGTAGACCGCGGCCTCCTTGCCGCTCTTGAGCGGGCGCAGCACGCCGTCGATGACGCCATCGTCGATCAGCGGCTGCAGGCTCGGGGGAATCTTCATCGGGTGCGGCATACCTGGAGTGAGTCGCCGCGATTATGGCCCAAGGCTGGCGTGGTGCCCGGCGTGCCGGTACGGCGCGACCGTGTCGCCAACGCGCCGAAGATACGTACGGAGCGGCTTGCGGCCTGTGCGACGAACGATTGGGCGGCGCGGCGGCGCCCGGCATTTGTCTACGACGGCCGCCGAGGTGTACCGCCGCGTTCAGCTTTCAAGACGGTGGCGCAGGGCTGTCGTGTTGTTTGCGGCGAGGACGCGCGCGAGGCGTTGCCTGGGTGGATGGTTGGATAGGCGTTCGACTGCCGTCGCGTCGGGACTGAAGTCCCTCCCACAGGAAGCGCCTCCCGCACTGGGAAACCGGACGTCGCATGCTTGCGCACGGTCAGGTTCCGTCATGAACACGGCAGTACGGCGGCTGCCGTGTTGGTTGCCACGGGGATGTCGCATAGGGCCTCGCCTTGGTCGACGGTTGGACGGCATCCAACTGTCCTGCGTCGGGACTGAAGTCCCTCCCACAGAAGAGCGTCGTGCGTGGCGACGCTTCTGCATGCTCGTGCCAGCCTCAGGCTGGCCTCAAGCTCGCCGCAGGCCAGCCCAGGCCCGGCCTCGCGCTGCCTCGGTTCCGGCTCAGGGCGAGGCAGCGACCTGGGCCTGGGCGTCGGCGCCGCCGCCGAGCACCTGGTACAGGGTGACGCGGTTGCTGGCGTCCTGCAGGCGCAGCGCGATCAGCGCCTGCTGCGCGGCGAACAGCGAGCGTTGCGCATCCAGCACCGGCAGGTGGCCGTCCAGGCCGGCGCGGTAGCGCGCGTCGGCCAGGGTGTAGCTGCGCTGGCTGGCGTCGACCAGGGCCTGCTGCGCGGTCAGCTGCGCCTGCAGGTGGTCGCGCGTGGCCAGGGCGTCGGCCACTTCGGCGAAGGCCGACTGGATCGCCTTCTCGTACTGCGCCACGGCGATGTCCTTGCCGAGCTTGGAGGCGTCCAGCGAGGCCTTCAGCGCGCCGGCGTGGAAGATCGGCGCGGTGATGCTGGGCACGAACGACCAGGTGCGGCTGCCGGCGGAGAACAACGTGGACAGCGTATCGCTGCTGCGCCCGGTGGACGCGGTGAGGCTCAGCGACGGGAAGAACGCCGCGCGTGCGGCGCCGATGTCGGCGTTGGCCGCCTGCAGGCTGTGCTCGGCGGCGAGCACGTCCGGGCGCTGCAGCAGCACCGTCGAGGACAGGTGCGCCGGCAGCGGCGCCAGCGCCACGCTGTCCTGCATCGCCTGCGCGGTGGGCAGCAGCGCTGCGTCCACCGGCGCGCCGACCAGCAGTTGCAGCGCATCGCGCGCCTGCGCCAGTTGGGTGGCGGCGCTGGCGACGGCCACGCGCGCCGACTCCACGCTGGTCTGCTGCTGCGCCAGGTCCAGCCCGGACGCGCTGCCGATGCTGTGGCGGCGCTCGGTCAGTTGCAGGGTCTGCGCCTGGCTGTCCAGGGTCTGCTGCGCCAGCGCCAGTTGCGCCTGGTCCGCGCCCACGGTCAGCCACGCCGCGGCGACCTGGGCGACCAGGGTCAGGCGCACGTTGCGCTGGTTTTCCGCACTGGACAGCCAGTTCTGCAGCGCTTCCTGCTTGAGACTGCGTAGTTGCCCGAACAGATCCAGCTGCCAGCTGCTGAGCCCGACCTGCAAGGTGTCGCTGGTGCTGACCTGGGAGACGCCGTCGTCGTTGCTGGCGGCGCTGCTGCGGCCGCGGCTCATGCTGGCGTTGGCGTCGAACGAGGGCAACTGCGCGGCGCGCTGGAGGCGGTACTGCGCGCGCGCCTTGTCGATGGACAGCACCGCCACGCGCAGGTCGCGGTTGTTCTGCAAGGCCAGCGCGATGGTCTGGCGCAGGCGCGGATCCAGGAACACCTGCTGCCAGTCCGGCATCGCCAGCGTGTCGGTGGCGGCGCCCGCGGCGGGCGCCGCGTCGACCGCCGCCAGGTCGACCGGCACGGGTGCCGCCGGGCGTACGTAGGTCGGCGCCAGGGTGCAGCCGGACAGGGCCAGCAGCGTGGCCACCGCCACGCTCATGCGGGTCAGCGCGCTCATGCCTGCGTCTCCGGGTGGGCGACCGCCGGCCCCGGGAACATCCGGCGCACGATCACGTAGAACAGCGGCACGAAGAACAGGCCCAGGGTGATCGAGGCCAGCGTGCCACCGGTGACGCCGGTGCCCAGCGAGTGGCGCGCGGCCGAGCCGGCGCCCTTGCTGAACACCAGCGGCAGCACGCCGAGCAGGAACGCCAGCGAGGTCATCAGGATCGGTCGCAGGCGCATCTGCACCGCGTGCAGGGTGGCGGCGAGCAGGCTTTCGCCGCGGTGCTCGAGGTCGCGCGCGAACTCGACGATGAGGATGCCGTTCTTCGCCGCCAGGCCGACCGTGGTCAGCAGACCGACCTGGAAGTACACATCGTTCTCCAGGCCGCGCAGGGTCATCAGCAGCACCGCGCCGAACACGCCCACCGGCACCGCCAGCATCACCGCGAACGGAATCGACCAGCTCTCGTACAGCGCCACCAGGCACAGGAACACGAACAGCAGCGAGATCGCATACAGCGCCGGCGCCTGGTTGGCCGACAGCTTTTCCTGGTAGGCCATGTCCGACCACGCGTAGCCGAAGCCGTGCGGCAACTGCTTGCTGAGTTCGGCCATCGCGTCCATCGCCGCGCCGGAGCTGACCCCGGGCACCGCCTGGCCGGTCAGCTCCATCGCCGACACGCCGTTGTAGCGTTCCAGCGCGGCCGGTGCGCTGGTCCAGTGCGAGCGGGTGAACGCCGACATCGGCACCATGTCGCCGCCGCCGTTGCGCACCGTCCAGCGGTCCAGGTCCTGCGGCGCCATGCGTGCGTCGGCGTCGCCCTGCACGTAGACCTTCTTGATGCGGCCCTTGTAGATGAAGTTGTTGACGAAGTCGCCGCCGAGCGCGCTGTTGAGCGTGGCGTTGATGTCGCCCGGGTCCACGCCCAGCGCCTGCGCCTTGGCATCGTCGATCTTGACCGCGTACACCGGCGCGTCTTCCAGGCTGGCGTAGCGCACGTTCATCAGCTTGGGATCGTGCTGGGCCAGCCGCAGCAGCTTGTCGCGCGCGGCGACCAGGGCGGCATGGCCGGCGCCTTCGTAGTCCATCAGTTCGAAGGTGAAGCCGGAGGCGTCACCGAGGCCGGTGATCGCCGGCGGCGAGGTCACGAACAGTTCCGCGTCGGGCACGTCGGCCAGCGCCTTGTTCAGATGGTCGGCGATGGTCGCCGCATCGTCGTCGCGGTCGTCCCAGTCCTTCAGCCGGACGAAGGCCATGCCGACATTCTGGCCGGCGCCGGTGACGCTGAAGCCGGCCGAGGACAGCACCGAGCGCACGCCCGGATCCTTCAGCGCGGCCTTGGTCAGCCGGTCGGTCACCGCCAGGGTCTGCTCCAGGGTGGAGCCGGCCGGCAATTTGACCAGCACGTTGAGCATGCCCTCGTCCTCGTCGGGCAGGAACGCACCGGGCAGCCGCCACAGCAGCAGGCCGGTGACCGCGATCAGCAGCGCATAGGCGAGCAGGCCCAGCGCGCGCTTGCCCAGCACCCGCTCGACCAGCGTGCGGTAGCGCTCGGACAGGTGCCGGAAGCGGGTGTTGAACCAGATGAAGAACCAGCCCAGGCGCCCGTGCGAGCCGATCGGCGCCTCGCCCTGGTGCAGCGGCTTGAGGATGGTCACGCACAGCGCCGGGGTCAGGGTCATCGCGACCAGCACCGACAGGATCATCGAGGCGGCGATGGTGATCGAGAACTGCCGGTAGATCACGCCGGTGACGCCGTTGAAGAACGCCATCGGCACGAACACCGCGGTCAGCACCAGCACGATGCCGACCAGGGCGCCGCCGATCTGCTGCATCGAGCGCAGCGTCGCTTCCTTCGGCGGCAGGCCTTCCTGGCCCATCACCCGCTCCACGTTCTCCACCACCACGATGGCGTCGTCGACCAGCAGGCCGATCGCCAGCACCATCGCGAACATGGTCAGGGTGTTGATCGAGTAGCCGAACGCGGCGAGCACGCCGAAGGTGCCCATCAGCACCACCGGCACGGCGATGGTCGGGATCAGCGTGGCGCGCCAGTTCTGCAGGAACAGGTACATCACCGCCACGACCAGCAGCACCGCTTCGATCAGGGTGATGACCACTTCCTTGATCGAGGTGGTGACGAACGGCGTGGTGCTGAAGGCGATGTGGTAGTTGAAGCCGTGCGGCCAGTACTGCTTGAGTTCCTGCAGGCGCTGGTCGATGGCCTTGGAGGTCTCCACCGCGTTGGCATCGGAGTTGAGCTCGATGCCCAGCGAGGCCGAGGGCTTGCCGTTGAAGCGGGTGATGCTGTCGTAGGTCTCCGGGCCCAGGCCGATCCTGGCCACGTCCGATAGGTGCACGGCGGCGCCGCTGGCATCGCTCTTGAGCACGATCGCGCCGAACTGCGCCGGGGTCTGCAGGCGGCTGCGGGTGGTCACGGTGGCGTCCAGGCGCTGCCCGCGCAGCGCCGGCTGGCCGCCGATCTCGCCGGCCGACACGTCGGTGTTCTGCGACTGCAGCGCGTTCTCCACGTCCGAGGGCATCAGCGCGTACTTGCGCAGCTTCTCCGGGTCCAGCCAGATGCGCATGGCGTATTCCGAGCCCATCGGCTGGATGTTGCCGACGCCGCTGACGCGGCTGATCTGGTCGTCGATGTTCGATTCCATGTAGTTGGCGACATCGAAGTTGTCCATGCTGCCGTCGTCGGAGGTGAACGCCACCACCTCGAACAGCGAGCCGCTGGACTTGGTGATGACCAGGCCGTTCTGCTGCACGGCCTGCGGCAACACCGACATCACCGACTGCAACTGGTTCTGCACCTGCACCTGCGCGGTGTCGGCGTTGGTGCCGGTCTCGAACACCAGGTTGACCTGCGCGGTGCCGTCCGAGGCGCTGGTGGAGGTCATGTACAGCAGGTGGTCCAGGCTCTGCTGCGACTGCTCGATCAGCTGGGTGACGGTGTTCTCCACCGTCTGCGCCGAGGCGCCGGTGTAGGTGGCGCGCACGGTGATGGTGGGCGGCGCCATGTGCGGATAGCGTTCGACCGGCAGCCCATGGATGGCCAGCATGCCGATCAGGACAATGACGATGGCCATGACCCAGGCCACCACCGGGTGGTTGACGAAGAAGCGCGACATGCGGGAGTCCTCAGTCGGCCTGGGCGTCGTCGCCCGGCAGCGCCGGCGCGGCATCGAGCTGGGCGGCGGTGACCGGATACGGCTGCGCCGGCTTGCCGAGTTCGGCACGGCTGCCGTTGACCACGATCAGGCGCTCGCCCGGCTTGAGCCCGGACTCCACCAGCCAGTCGTGGCCGATGGCCTCGCCGGTGCGGATGTGCCGCTCCACCACCTTGTTCTGCGCGTCGAGCAGCTTCACGACGGGCTCGCCCTTGCTGTCGCGGGTCACCGCCTGCTGCGGCACCAGCACCGCGCCTTGGTCGGTGGCCATCGGCAGCACCGCGCGCAGGTACATGCCCGGCAGCAGCAGGTGTTCGGGATTGGGCACCACCGCACGCAGGGTGACGTTGCCGGTACCGGCGTTGACCTGGGTGCCGACGAACTCCAGCGTGCCGGCATGCGGATAGGTGCTGCCGTCCTCCAGCCGCACCTGCACCTGCGCCTTGCCGTCGATGGCATGGATCTGCCCGGCGTCAAGCTGGCGGCGCAGCGCCAGCATCTGCGTGCTGGACTGGGTGACGTCCAGGTAGATCGGATCCAGCCGCTGGATGGTGGTCAGCGCCGCGTCCTGCGCGGCGGTGAGCAGCGCGCCGACGGTGTAGGCGGAGGTGCCGATGGTGCCGGAGATCGGCGCGGTGATGCGGGTGTAGTCGAGGTTGATGCGCGCCGCCTGCAACGCCGCCTTGGCCGCGACCACCGCCGCCTCGTCCTGGCGCAGCGCGGACACCGCGTCGTCGGCGTCCTGCTTGCTGGCCGCGTCCATGTCGGTGAGGCTGCGGGTGCGCTCGGCCTTGGGCCGCGCGCTGGCCAGCGCCGCCTCGGCCTGCACCAGATTGCCGCGGGCGATGTCGTAGGCGGCCTGGTACGGCGCCGGATCGATCACGTACAGCGCCTGCCCTGCCTTGACCTCCTGGCCCTCCTGGAACAGGCGCTGGCGCAGCAGCCCGCCGACCTGCGGGCGCACGTCGGCGGTCTCGTAGGCCACGGTGCGGCCGGCCAGGGTGCGCTCCACCGGCAGCGTGCGCGCGCCCAGGGTCAGCACCCCCAC
>NZ_AQOJ01000257.1:0-809 GCF_000364685.1 Xanthomonas sp. SHU 166 | reverse complement strand
CGGCGGCGCGGCCGCCGGCTTGTCGCCGGAGCAGCCTCCGGCCACGGCAACGGCCAGCAATACGGCACAGCGAACGGGACGACGAGGCGCCTGGAAACGGTCGGACATGGGGAGTGCGGCTGGGAAGAAACGCGCAACGCTACTCCACGGATGTGTCGCATCGCACCATGTCTGTAACAGTGCGTTGTACGGGCTTCACCAAGGTCGGAGAAACGTCGGAAACCGGCACACAGCGTCGCACCGGCAGACGGCGCCATTCGTTCTATTACCGAACACAAATGCGATAATCGCCCATCTTGCCGACGTCGTTTCCCGCCGCGGCATGCCATCGTGCGCACGCCCGCCTTCGCTGCCCTCGTGGCCGGCCGCGGACGCCGTGCGTCTCCCCTGCAAAGGATCGAAAACGTGCAAACCCAATCGGATGTGTCGGCCGGCGGCCGGATATTGCTGTGGAGCGTCGGCCTGCTGCTGGCGCTGATCGGACTGGCGCTGCTGGTCGGCGGCATCCGCCTGGCCACCCTCGGCGGCAGCCTCTACTTCCTGGCGATGGGCGCGGCCTGCGTGGCCTCGGCGCTGCTGGTGCTGCGGCGGCGCCCGGCCGGCGCCTGGCTGTACGCGCTGGCGTTCGTGTTGAGCGTGGCCTGGGCGTACTGGGATGCGGGCCTGGCGTTCTGGCCGCTGGTGTCGCGGCTGATGATGCCGGCGGTGCTGGCGCTGCTGGTCGCCCTGGTCTACCCGACCCTGCGCCGCGCCCGCGGCCTGCCCGGCGGACGCGGCGCCTATGCGCTGGCGGCGGTGCTCGCGCTGGC
>NZ_AQOJ01000256.1:0-5978 GCF_000364685.1 Xanthomonas sp. SHU 166 | reverse complement strand
GCCCTGGCGCAGCCGCCGCGTGCGCGCAGCGCTGCCGGCCGAACGCGCGCCGCGGGCGAGGACGGCCAGGCCGCGCGCGCCAACGATCATGTCGGTTCCGATCCGCGCATGCTGCACAACCTGGACAATGCGCTGAAGCTGGCCAAGCACCGCGTGTCGATCCTGCTGTGCGGCGCCACCGGCACCGGCAAGGAAGAGTTCGCCAAGGCGGTGCACCGCAGCTCGCCCTGGGCCGATCGCCCGTTCGTGGCGGTGAACTGTGCGGCGATCCCGGAAGCGCTGATCGAGAGCGAGCTGTTCGGCTATGCGCGCGGCGCCTTCACCGATGCCGCGCGCGAAGGACGCCACGGCAAGCTGTTGCAGGCCAGCGGGGGCACCCTGTTCCTGGACGAGATCGGCGACATGCCGCTGCCGCTGCAGACGCGCCTGCTGCGGGTGCTGGAGGAACAGAGCGTGACCCCGCTGGGCAGCGACCGCGCCGTGCCGCTGGAACTGCACGTGATCAGCGCCAGCCACCGCGACCTGGCGCAGATGGTCGGCAGCGGCGGCTTCCGCGAGGACCTGTACTACCGCCTCAACGGCGTGGTGCTGCACCTGCCGCCGCTGCGCGAGCGCAGCGACAAGGCCGAACTGATCCGCACCCTGCTGCGCGAGGAGAGCGGCGAGCAGACGGTGCGCATCAGCGAGGACGCCCTGCACAAGCTGCTCAGCTATGCCTGGCCCGGCAACCTGCGGCAGCTGCGCAACGTGCTGCGTACCGCGGCGGTGCTGTGCGCCGATGGCGTCATCCGCATCCCCAACCTGCCGCAGGAAATCGTCGATGCCGACAGCGGCCCGTGCCTGCTCGGCGACGACGCGCATGCCGGCGACGGCATGCCCGGCCGCGTCGCCCTGGACAGTGCCGAGCGCAGCGTGCTGCAGCAGCAGCTCGAGCGTCACCGCTGGAACGTCAGCCGCACCGCCGATGCGCTGGGCATCAGCCGCAACACCTTGTATCGCAAGCTGCGCAAGCACGGGTTGGCGACGGCTTGAGTGGCGGCGACATCGCGATTCAATGGAGTTGCTGCGCGTCGCGAATGAAGCCTCGCCTGTCGCGTCTTGCCATTCTGTAGCGGCGTGAGTGCTGTAGCGTATTGGCGTCCCAACCGTTGAGGCGGCTGGAGGACGTCTGGCTTCGATGTCGCGGCTGAAGCCGCTTCCTACGACAACCGTTTTTACGACAACAGCTTGCGGGTCGCTGAGATCGCACACTGTGGAAGGGACTTCAGTCCCGACTGCGGACGGAGCCGGATAGGTTCCGTCCGAGGTCGCGGCTGACACCGCTCCTGCAGGAAGCCCTGCGCCGGTGAGCAGGCGCGGACCCAGGCAGGAGCGGCGTCAGCTGCGCCAGTCGCCCGCGCCGACTGGCGTGCAGCCGTCTTGGACACGGCGGATGGCACGCGCCGAGCGGTGCCACCACACGAACCGCAAACCGCCCGCTAGAAACGCCAGCGCAAACCGACCTGGTATTGCCGCGGTGCGCCGGGGGCGACGAAGCGCGAGGGGCCGTCCTCGACCGCAGCGTCCTGCGGGCGCGCCAGGGCGCCGCCCGGGAACAGGTCCTCGGCGATCGCCGCATACGTCTCGTAGCGGCGGTCGAACACGTTGTTGACCCGCAGGTACAACGACAGGCCTTCGGCGAGCTCCCAGGTGCCGTGCAGGTCGAGCAAGGCATAGCCGCCGGTGGACAGGTCGTGGCGCGCCGGCGCCTCGCCCTCCTCGGGGTCTTCGACCAGGCCGTCCTCGTTGCCGCTGGCCACGCGCCGCGACACCGCGCGCAAGTCGGCCCCCAGCGTCAGCTGCGCCAGCGCCTGCCAGTCCACGCCCAGCTTCAGCGTGTTGCGCGGCAGGCCGGCGATGCGCGTGCCCGGCCGCAAGGTCACCGTGCGCTCGCCGGAGAGCAGTTCGCCGGCGCTGCGGTAGGTGGCGTCCAGGTAGCTGTAGCCGGCGAACCAGCGCAGCGCGCCGTGGCTGCCGCGGTAGCTGAGGTCGGCGCCCTGATAGCGGGTGCGGTCGACGTTGTCGAAATAGCCCTGCTGGGAATTGGGTGCGCGCAGGAACAGGATGTCGTCGCGGTTGTCGGCGCGGTACAGCGAGGCGTTCAGCGTCTGCGCCGGCGTCGGGTTCCAGCGCAGGCCGAGCTCGTAGGTGCGCGAGACGATCTGCTCCAGGCGCGGGTCGGCCTGCAGCCCGGTCGGCAACCGGCACGGCTGTTCCGGGTCGGCGCAGCCGAGTTCGATCGCGGTCGGCGCGCGGCTGTTCTGCGAGGCCGAGGCGAACGCGGTGAAGCCGTCGCCCAGGCGCTGGGTGATGCCCAGCGAGGGATTGGCCTTGGCGAACACGAAGCGCTCGCGCGGCAGCACACCGTCGTCGGCGGTGGACAGGGTGTTGGCGACGGCGACGCGGTTCCAGCGCAGCGCGGCATTGAGGTGGGTGGCCTCGCTCAGCTCCCAGGTATCGGCGGCGAACAGGCCCAGGGTGCTGCTGCGCCCGTCGACGCCGGAGAAGAACTCCCGATCCTCGTCCGGATCGGCGACCACCGAGCGATCGTCCTGCACGAACGCCTCCTGCTCGTACTGCCGGTAGCGCACGCGGTTGCGGTCGTAGGTGGCGCCGATGCTCAGCGCGTGCGCGCCGGCCTGGTGGCTGAGGTTCAGTGCCACGCCCTCGGCGTGCTGGCGCATCTGCGTGGTGTTGAGCACGCCGCTGTGCAGCGCGTCGGCATCGGCGCGCGACACCGTGCAGCCGGCGTCCAGCGGCGTGCCGTCGGCGGCGTAGCCGTCGGCGCAATCGTCGACGAACTCCTCGTAGTCGTCGTTGATGTCGCCGTTGACGGTGTCGCGCCGCCCCTGGCGGTAGTAGGCGAGCAGGTGCAATGCGGTGCGCTCGTCGAAACGATGGTCGAACTGTCCGGTGAGCAGCGTGTTGCGGTTGCGGGTCAGGTCCGGCGAGGTGTAGACCGCAGCGCGGTCGGCTTCGTACAGCCCCGGCTCGGTGCCCTCGTCGGTGTAGCGATAGCTCGGCAGCAGGCCATTGCCGACTAGGCGGCTGCGCCCGTGCAGCAGCGACACGTCCCAGTCGGTGCGCTCGCCCTGCCGCCCGAACTTGCCGAATACGGTCCCCAGGCGGCCGGCGGAGGCGTCGCGCCAGCCGTTCTCGTCGAAACCGGTGGCCGCGACGAAGGCATGCAGGCCGTCGGCACCGGCGTAGCCGTAGGACGCATCCAGGCGCTTGCGCGCGCCGCTGCCCACCGACAGGTCGGCGCGCAGGCCAGGCGCGGTCAGGCCGGACTGGGTGGTGAAGGCCAGCGCGCCACCCAGCGTGTTGGGACCGAACAGCGGGTTGGAGCCCGGCATCAGCGCCACGCTGCGGATCGCCGCCTCCGGCATCATGTCCCAGCTGACGATGTCGGCGAACGGCTCGTTCATGCGCACACCGTCCAGGTACACCGACACGCCCTGCGAGGCGCCCGGCAAGGCCGAGGCACGGAAACCGCGGAAGGTCAGGTCGGTCTGGAACGGGCTGCCCTGCACCTCGTTGGTGTCCACGCCGTTCATTTCGCGCAGCAGGAAGTCGGTGAGGTTGCCGGCCTGGCTGCGTGCGATGTCGTCGGCATTGGCGGTCTGCACCGTGTACGGCAGCAGGTCGGCATCGATCAGCGTGCCGGGGATCGGCGTGGCGGTGACCTCGACCCGGTCCAGCGCGGTGATCTGCGCATCGTCGGCATTGACCGTGGTCTGCGCGTGCGCCGGTGCGGCGAGCAGGCCGATGGCGGTGGCGACGGCCAGCGCGAGCAGGCTCGGCGGCGGAGTATGCGGTCCTGGGGTGTGGGTCATGCCGGTTCCTTGAGGGCTCAGTAGAGAACGATCGATTTGATGCCGCGGCCGGCGCGCATCGCCTCGAAGCCGCGGTTGATGTGGTCAAACGGCAGGGTTTCGCTGATCAGTTCGTCGATGCGGATCTCCCCGGCCAGGTAGCGCTCGGCATAGGCCGGCAGCTCGCTGCGGCCCTTGACCCCGCCGAACGCGCTGCCGCGCCAGGCGCGGCCGGTGACCAGTTGCAGCGGCCGCGTGCTGATCTCCTGCGCGCTCGGCGCCACGCCGAGGATGATGCTTTCGCCCCAGCCCTTGTGGCAGCACTCCAGCGCCGCACGCATGGCGCGCACGTCGCCGACGCAGGCGAAGCTGTGGTCGGCGCCGCCGTCGGTGAGGTCGACGATGACCTGCTGCACCGGCGCGCCGAAATCCTTCGGATCCAGGCAGTCGGTGGCGCCCAGCGCGCGCGCCAGCGGGAACTTGTCGCGGTTGATGTCGACCACGATGATGCGCTCGGCGCGCGCCATCACCGCGCCCTGCACCACCGACAGGCCGATGCCGCCGAGCCCGAACACCGCCACGCTCTCGCCCGGACGCACCCGCGCGGTGTTGAGCACGGCGCCGATGCCGGTGGTGACCGTGCAGCCGAGCAGGCAGGCCTTGTCCAGCGGCGCGGCGGGATGGATCCGGGCCACCGCGATCTCCGGCAGCACGGTGTACTCGGCGAAGGTGCTGGTGCCCATGTAGTGCAGCAGCGGGCGTCCATGCAGCGAGAAGCGGCTGCTGCCGTCGGGCATCAGCCCGCGGTCCTGGGTGCTTCGGATCGCCTGGCACAGGTTGGTGCGGTTGGAACGGCAGTACTTGCACACGCCGCACTCGGGCATGTACAGCGGGATCACGTGATCGCCCGGGCGCACGCTGGTGACGCCGACGCCGACCTCCTCGACCACGCCGGCGCCTTCCTGGCCCAGGATCACCGGGAATGCCGCATCGGCATCGGCACCGGACAGGGCGATGTCGTCGCCGTGGCAGATGCCGCTGGCGACCATGCGCACCAGCACTTCGCCGGCCTTGGGCGGCTGCAGATCCACCTCTTCGATGGCCAGCGGCTGGTTCGCCGCCCAGGCGACCGCGGCTCGCGTCTTCATTCCGGCTCTCCCCGCCTCCCGTCGCGGCGCCCGAGAGCGCCGCTCGCCTCACCTCACTGCGCCACGACCACACCCCATGGCATCTCGCCCACCGCGATCTGCTTGATCTCCTTCATCGCCGCCGTGTCGATGACACTGACGCTGTTGGAACGGCCATTGGCCACGTACAACTTTTTGCCGTCCGGGCTCAGCGCCGGGTTCCAGGGCCGCTGCCCCACCGGGATCTCCGCCAACGCACGGCGCGCGGCCGGATCGATCACGCTGACCGTGCCGGCGCCATTGGACGCGTACACGCGGCTGCCGTCGCGGGCGATGGCGATGCCGGCGGTACGCTGCCCGGCCGGAATGCTGGCCACGCGCGTGCGCGCCGCCAGGTCGATCACGTCGACCACATTGGCCGCTTCCTGCGCCACATAGACCGTCTTGCCGTCGGGCGCGAACGCCATGCCGCGCGGATGCCCGCTGGTGGCGATGACGCCGGTGGACGCGCCGGCCTTCAGGTCGATCACGTCCAGGTCGTTGGAGCCTTCGTTGCTGGTCAGCAGCAGCGCGCCATCCGGCGTGTAGACGCAGTGTTCCGGCGCCTGCCCGCGAGTGGCGATGTGCGCGCCGATGGTGAAGCTGGCCGGGTCGATCAGCATCACCTGGTTCTGCCCCTCCACGCACACCGCCAGCTGGCGGCCGTCCGGCGACGCGGCGACGCCTTCGGCGTTCTCGCCGATGTCGACGCTGCGCAGCACCCGGTCCTGCACGGTATCCAGGTCCAGCAGGCGATGGCCCTGCGCATCGATGACGTACAGATGCCCGGGCGGACCCGGCACCACCTGCTGCAGGCGCTTGCCGAGCTGGCCCTGCGCCGACAGCGTGCGCACCACGCGGTCGCTGCCGGTGTCGATCACCGAGATGGTGCCGCTGCGCTGGTTCGGGACGTAGGCCAGCGCCGCGGTCGCGGCCGCAGGCGCTGGCGCGGCCGCCA
>NZ_AQOJ01000255.1:0-1691 GCF_000364685.1 Xanthomonas sp. SHU 166 | reverse complement strand
CGGCTGGACGCGCTCGACCGCCTGTAGCGGCCCCCTGCGGCGCGGCTGGTTCTTGCCGTCCGCCCTTCTTTCTCGCTGATTCCCGACCCGCCGCCAGCGTCCCGCTGACGGCGCGCGTCGCCGCGTGGTCGCGCCCTGCGCGCGCTGCGTGTTCGCGTTCCTGTCCCCCCGCACCCCGCCGTTCCCCTTTCGCTTGGAGTGCCTGCCCGTGAAGCGTGTCCGCTACCGTGTCCCCTCGTCGCCGCGTGCCCGTGCGCGCCTGTCTCTGCTCGTCGTGCTGGCCATCGCCTGGGTCGCCCCGGCGGCCGCGCAATCGGTGCCGCAGAGCGCCACCCTGCCGACCGGTATCAATACCGGCGGCACCAGTTTCTTCGACGGTTTCAGCAAGCCCAACCCGGGCTGGACCGCGATCCAGTACCTGCGCCGCTACGACTTCGACGCGATCAAGGACGCGCACGGCGACGACGTGCCGGTGTTTCGCGATCCGCACATCGGCTCCTCGGTGTGGGTGACCCAGGTCGCCTACCTCAGCGACTACAAGCTGTTCGGCGGCTCCCTCGGCATCACCGCACTGGCGGCGCTGGTCGATCTGGATACGTCGTTCGCGTACGACAGCCCGGTGGCGCTGCGCGACAACGGCGCCGGCCTGGGCGACCTGACCATCGGCCCCTACCTGCAGATGGCACCGGTGATCCGCAATGGCCGCCCGGTGTTCTCGCAACGCTTCGAACTGGATGTGCTGGCGCCGATCGGCAAGTTCGACCGCAACCGCGACGTCAACCAGGGCGCGGGCTACTGGTCGGTGCTGCCGAGCTGGGCCTTCAGCATCCTGCCCACGCCGCGCTGGGAAATCAGCGGACGGCTTAACTACATTTACAACTTCCGCGCCGACAAGGCCTCCAACGTGCCGCAGGGCGACGGCTTCGTGTTCCGCAACGGCCAGGCCGGCGACGCCGCCTGGCTCAACTTCGCCAGTTCGCTGGAAGTGGTCAAGGACCTGCACCTGGGTATCAACGGCTACTACCTCAAGCAGTTGCGCGACAACCGCACCAATGGCGAACGCGTCGCCGACAGCAAGCAGACCCAGTTCTACCTGGGCCCCGGCCTGTCCTGGCGGATCGACCAGAAGAACATCTTCAACGCCAACTTCTACATGCCGGTGGAGGTCAAGAACGCGCCCTCCGGCCACAACGTCAACGTCCAGTACATCCACGTCTTCTGACCAACTTCGCAACGGACACGCGCTGCCATGAACCTGCACAACAAGACAATCCTCGTCACCGGCGTAGCCTCCGGCATCGGCGCCGAGGTCGCGCGCCTGGCGCGCTTCCACGGCGCCACCGTGATCGGCATCGACCGCCAGCCGGTCAACATGACCCTGCACGGCTTCCACCAGGCCGATCTGGGCGACCCGGCCTCGATCGACGCGCTGGTGGCGCAGCTGCCCGAGCGCATCGATGCGCTGGCCAACATCGCCGGCGTGCCCGGCACCGCGCCAGTGGACGTGGTGGCGAAGGTCAACTACCTGGGCCTGCGCCACCTCAGCCAGGCGTTGCTGCCGCGCATCGTGCCCGGCGGCAGCATCATCAACATCGCCTCCATCCTCGGCGCCGAGTGGCCGCAGCGGCTGGACCTGCACAAGCAGCTGGCCGCCGCCGACAGCTACGCCGCCGGCAGCGACTGGCTGGGGG
>NZ_AQOJ01000254.1:0-431 GCF_000364685.1 Xanthomonas sp. SHU 166 | reverse complement strand
GTCGCACCCTCACGGGTGCGTGGATTGAAACTTCTCGCCCGATATCCGGTACGTGCGCGAGAGCATGTCGCACCCTCACGGGTGCGTGGGTTGAAACCTGTACACGGCAATGCGCATGGCCGGCGCGCTTGCGTCGCACCCTCACGGGTGCGTGGGTTGAAACAGCAGCATCACGGCCGGTCTGGATGGCGGCACCATCGTCGCACCCTCACGGGTGCGTGGGTTGAAACGCATAACGCATGCAAGCGGAGTAGGCCTCACCCTGGTCGCACCCTCACGGGTGCGTGGGTTGAAATATGCAGCCCTCCGCGCCGGCGCCGGCTGCGTGCCCGTCGCACCCTCACGGGTGCGTGGGTTGAAACGTCGGTGTCGACGAACTTGAGGCGGTCCAGCTGGTCGTCGCACCCTCACGGGTGCGTGGATTGAAACTT
>NZ_AQOJ01000253.1:0-3328 GCF_000364685.1 Xanthomonas sp. SHU 166 | reverse complement strand
CCTGCTAGGGGGTAAGACGGTATCTGCGACGATAGTCCCAGCTTACTGCGCGTCGGGCTGGCGTTCCGGGCGCGCCGCGTCGAATGCCGGCAGCGCCAGGCAGGCGCGCTCGATCCGCTCCAGGGTCGGGTAGGCCTGCAGATCCACGCCGAAGCGGCGCGCGTTGTAGAGCTGCGGCACCAGGCAGCAGTCGGCCAGGCCCGGCTGCTCGCCGTGGCAGAAGCGTCCGGTATCGGGCGACTCGGCCAGCAACTGCTCCAGCGCATCGAAGCCGGTCTGCATCCAGTGCCGCATCCATTCTTCGCGCTCGGGTTGCGGCACGTTCCAGGCGCTCTCGAAGAACTGCGTCACGCGCAGGTTGTTGAGCGGGTGGATGTCGCAGGCGATCAGTTGCGCCAGGCCGCGCACGCGGGCGCGATCGATCGGCGCGTCCGGCAGCAGCGGCGGCTCCGGCCAGCGCTCGTCCAGGTACTCCAGGATCGCCAGCGATTGGCGGATCGGCTGGCCCTCGTGGCACAGGGTCGGCACCAGTTCCTGCGGGTTCAACCGCGCATATTCCGGCGAGTGCTGCTGTCCACCGTCGCGCACCAGGTGCACCGGCAGCGACTGGTAGGCCAGACGCTTGAGCTCCAGCCCGATGCGCACCCGGTACGCGGCGCTGGAGCGCCAGTAGGTGTAGAGCTGCAGTGCCTCGTCCATGCCCGCCTCCGTCTGCGCAATCGACAACGATACCGGTGGACACCCGGGCTGCGGCGCCGCCGGTCGCCCCGGCGCCGCCGCCGGCCGGGTCAGGGCAGCGGCGCCTGCTCGATGCGCTGCTCGATCGCACCGAAGATGCTCACTCCGTCACGGTCCAACATCTCGATCCGCACCACGTCGCCGAAGGACATGTACGGCGTGCTCGGCTTGCCGTCGCGCAGGGTTTCCACGGTGCGCTGCTCGGCGAAGCAGGAGGCACCACGCGTGGTGTCCTGGTTGGCGATGGTGCCCGAGCCGACCACCGCGCCGGCCGCCAGCGGCCGGGTCTTGGCCGCGTGCGCGACCAGTTGCGCGAAATCGAACTGCATGTCCTCGCCCGCCTCGGGCGCGCCGAACCAGGCGCCGTTGATGTGGGTCAGCAGCGGCAGGTGCACCTTGTTGCCCTGCCAGGCCTCGCCCAGTTCGTCGGGAGTGACGAACACCGGCGACAGCGCCGAACGCGGCTTGGACTGCACGAAGCCGAAGCCCTTGGCCAGTTCAGGCGGAATCAGATTGCGCAGCGACACGTCGTTGACCAGGCCGATCAACTGGATGTGCGCGGCGGCCTGCGCCGGGCTGACCGCCATCGGCACGTCGTCGGTGACCACCACGATCTCGGCTTCCAGGTCGATGCCGTAGTCCTCGCTGACCACCTTGACCGCATCGCGCGGGCCGTAGAAGCCGGCGCTGACCGCCTGGTACATCAGCGGGTCGGTGTAGAAGCTCTCCGGCACCTCGGCGCCGCGCGCGCGGCGCACGCGCTCGACGTGCGGCAGGTAGGCGCTGCCGTCGAGGAACTCGTAGGCGCGGGGCAGCGGTGCCGCCAGCGCGGCCATGTCCAGGTCGAACTGGCCGTCGGCGCTGCCGTCGTTGAGCGACTCGGACAGCGCGTTCAGGCGCGGCGCGAGGTTGCTCCAGTCCTCCAGCGCGCGCTGCAGGGTCGGCGCGATGCCGGTGGCGCGCACGGCGCGGGTCAGATCGCGGGACACGACGATCAGGGTGCCGTCGCGACCGCCTTCCTTCAGGGAACCTAGCTTCATGTCCGTCCAGTGCTGGGGGCTGAGCCGGCGATTGTACGGCCAGACGCCGGCTTGGTTTCAACTGAAACGGACCCGCATTTTGTGCAGCGCGCCAATTCAGGTACACTATCTCGGTCTGCATGCGGCCGTCCGTTTCCCTCAGGGACCGCCGGCGAGGCCAGGATCGCAACGATCCGACTCGCCCGCCCCGCCCGACGTCTTTCGTGGTGCCGACGAACCCCAGCCTCGCGCTGCGGGTTGATCCACCCTCTCGCAGCGCGGTTCACGGGAACGCTCCGAGCCTCACCTACTTGCGTCTGCGCGCCGGGTCCGTCCCGGCGCCGGCGCGTTATCCGGAGCATTCTCATGTCGTTCGAATCCCTGGGCCTTGCGCCCTTCCTGCTGCGCGCGTTGGCCGAGCAGGGCTACGAAACCCCCACCCCGATCCAGGCGCAGGCCATTCCCGTCGCCCTGGAAGGCCATGACCTGATGGCCGGCGCGCAGACCGGCACCGGCAAGACCGCCGCGTTCGGCCTGCCGCTGCTGCAGCACCTGGGCACTTCGCCGCAGTCGGTGGGCCCCGGCCCGCGCAAGCCGCGCGCGCTGATCCTGACCCCGACCCGCGAACTGGCCACCCAGGTCCACGACAGCCTGCGCGGCTACAGCAAGTACCTGCGCATCCCCAGCACCACCATCTACGGCGGCGTGGGCATGGGCAACCAGCTCGACGCGCTGCGCCGCGGCGTGGACCTGCTGATCGCCTGCCCGGGCCGCCTGCTCGACCACCTCGAGCGCCGCAGCGTGGACCTGTCGGGCATCGAGATCCTGGTGCTGGACGAAGCCGACCGCATGCTCGACATGGGCTTCCTGCCGTCGATCAAGCGCATCCTCGCCAAGCTGCCCAAGCAGAACCGGCAGACCCTGCTGTTCTCGGCCACCTTCGAGGAAGGCATCAAGCAGCTGGCCCGCGAGTTCATGCACGACCCGCAGGAAATCCAGGCCACCCCGAGCAACACCGTGGCCGACACCATCACCCACCGCGTGCATCCGGTGGACGGCGCGCGCAAGCGCGAACTGCTGCTGCACCTGCTGGCCGCCGACTCGCGCAAGCAGACCCTGGTGTTCGCCCGCACCAAGCACGGCGCCGACAAGCTGACCATGTTCCTGGACAAGTCCGGGTTGAAGACCGCGGCGATCCACGGCAACAAGAGCCAGGGCCAGCGCCTGCGCGCATTGAGCGACTTCAAGGCCGGCCGCATCACCGTGCTGGTGGCGACCGACATCGCCGCGCGCGGCATCGACATCGACCAGCTGCCCAAGGTCATCAACTACGACCTGCCGATGGTCGCCGAGGACTATGTGCACCGCATCGGCCGCACCGGCCGCAACGGTTCGACCGGTGAAGCAATTTCGCTGGTGGCGCAGGACGAGGCCAAGCTGCTGCGCGCGATCGCACGCCTGCTCAAGCGCGAGATGGACATCCGCGACGTGCCGGGCTTCGAGCCGGTCACGCCGATCCGCTGGGGCAACAACAACCCGCCGGACGAGCGTCCGGGCGGCCAGCGTCCGCC
>NZ_AQOJ01000252.1:0-7851 GCF_000364685.1 Xanthomonas sp. SHU 166 | reverse complement strand
CGGCGCGGCGCGGCTGGTGGTGCTGTCCGGCCACGACGGCACCTTGACCCTGCTGGCCGGCATGCTCGACCTGCACTGGCAACTGCCCGGCTACCAGCCCGACCAGACCGTGCCCGGCGGCGCGCTGGTGTTCGAGCGCTGGCGCCGCGCCGACGGCGAACGCGTGATCCGCCTGCGCTACACCGCGCAGAGCCTGGCGCAACTGCGCGAACGCCGCGCGCTGACGGTGCAGGCGCCGCCGCTGGAGTCGCCCGTGTTCATCCCGCCGTGCAGCCGCGCCGACGCCGCCTACGACTGCCCGCTACCCGCCTTCGCCGCCGCGGTCGAGGCCGCGCTCGATCCGCAGTTCCTGACCCCATGACGCCACGTGCGCCGGCCCCGGCCGGTCGCGCGGCGGCATCGGTGCCTTCCGGCACCGCCCCTGGCGCTCGCGCCACCCGCTGTTCCTCCCAACCCGCAAGAGGCGATTCATGATCCAGCATCTACGCACCCTCGTGAGCTACGGCATCGGATTGAGCCTGGCCTGCGCCGGCGTGGTCCACGCGCAATCGGACGTCGGCGTGCTCGACGTGCTCACCTACAACGTCGCCGGCCTGCCGCAGGGCATCTCCAGCAGCAACCCGGCCGCCAACACCGCCCAGATCGCACCGAAGCTGGCGCCCTACGGCCTGATCAACGTGCAGGAAGACTTCAACTATCACGCCACCTTGTACGCGGGCGACAAGCACCCCTACCGCACCCCCACCAGCGGCGGCGCGGCGATCGGCGACGGCCTCAACACGCTGAGCAACTACCGCTTCGACGACTTCACCCGCATCAAGTGGGACAAGTGCAACGGCACCGACTGCCTCACCCCCAAGGGCTTCAGCTACATGCGCGTGCGCCTGGACGACGGCGTGCTGCTGGACGTGTACAACGCGCACCCCAACGCCGGCACCGAAAGCGCCGACCTGGCCGCGCGGCGCGCCAACATCAGCCAGCTGTCGCAGTTCATCCAGACCTGGTCGGCCGGCAACGCGGTGCTGGTGATGATGGACTCCAACACCCGCTACACCCGCGCCGACGACAACATCCGTGCGTTGATTTCCGCCAACGGCCTGACCGATACCTGGGTGGAACTGGTCAAGGGCAGTGCCCCGGCCGCCGGCGCCGCGCCGCTGCTGTGCGGCACCCCGCCGACCAACGACTGCGAAGTGGTGGACAAGATCCTGTACCGCGACGCGCCGCAGCTGACCCTGGTCGCCAACCGCTACAAGCTCGACGACGGCAACTTCTACGACAGCGACGGCAAGCCGCTGTCCGACCACTACCCGCTGGCCGCGCAGTTCGGCTGGGCGGTCGGGACCACCGTGCGCACCAGCGACCAGTTCGGCGGCCCGCACGGCACCCCGTTCAACGACATCGCCAAGGGCGCCGAGCAGCGCACCATCGCCAGCGTGACCTTGCGCGGCGCCTCGCGCCTGGACGGCATCGCGCTGGGCCTGGACAACGGCAGCACCCTGGCCCACGGCGGCAGCGGCGGCGACGCGGTCACGCTGCGCCTGGGCAGCAACGAGCGGCTGACCTCGGCCACGCTGAGCGTGGGCCAGTACAACGGCCACACCCGGCTGTTCTCGCTGAGCCTGCGCACCAACCAGGGCCGCAGCCTCAGCGCCGGCACGCCGACCGCCGAGACCTACACGCTCACCGCGCCCAGCGGCTGGCACATCGCCGGCTTCACCGGCCGCGACGGCGACGAGATCGACAAGCTCGGCGCGATCTACCGCAAGGATTGACGCAACCGCGGGCGCCATCGCGTCCGCGGCACCGCAACGGCAACGGCGCGCGTGGCGACGCGCGCCGTTCGCCTTACCGAAGAAGAGGCGCCGGCTGCGACCTGTGGCCGATCGCGCGCATCGACGTGCAGCGAGCGGATGCATTGCCGCTGACGATGCGGATCGGCAATCTCCACACCAGGCCGCGCGATGCGGCCACGTGTCTACGTGGGCCGCACTCGCGCACACACCACCGCATCGCGATTCGAAGCGACGCAGTACACGGGGACGACGCGCCGCTGCCCGCCGACGCCGCAGCCTATTCGCTCGCCGCTTCCAGCGCCTGCGCCAGGCGCTCCACCGCGATCACCTCCATGCCCTTGACCGTACCGGTCTTGGGCGCATTGGCCTTGGGCACGATGGCGCGCTTGAAGCCGTGCGTGGCGGCCTCGCGCAGCCGGTCCTCGCCATTGGGCACCGGGCGGATCTCGCCGGACAGGCCGACCTCGCCGAAGGCGATGGTCTTTTCCGCCAACGGCCGATCGCGCAGCGACGACAGCACCGCCAGCAGCACCGGCAGGTCGGCCGCGGTCTCCTGCACGCGGATGCCGCCGACCACGTTGACGAACACGTCCTGATCGCCGACCACGATGCCGCCATGGCGGTGCAGCACCGCCAGCAGCATCGCCAGCCGGTTCTGCTCCAGGCCCACCGCCACGCGCCGTGGATTGGACAGCGGCGAGGCATCGACCAGGGCCTGCACTTCCACCATCAGCGGCCGCGTACCCTCGCGGGTGACCATCACGCAACTGCCGGGCTGGTGCGCGCTGCCGCCGGACAGGAAGATCGCCGACGGGTTGGAGACTTCCTTCAAGCCCTTTTCGCCCATCGCGAACACGCCCAGTTCGTTGACCGCGCCGAAGCGGTTCTTGAACGCGCGCAGCAGGCGGAAGCGGCTGCCGCTCTCGCCCTCGAAGTACAGCACCGCATCGACCATGTGCTCGAGCACGCGCGGGCCGGCGATGCCGCCCTCCTTGGTGACGTGGCCGACCAGGAACACCGCCGTGCCGGTCTCCTTGGCGTAGCGCACCAGGCGCGCCGCGCTCTCGCGCACCTGGCTGACCGAACCCGGCGCGGCGGTCAGCACCTCGGTCCACAGGGTCTGCACCGAGTCGGCGACGATCAGCTTGGGCCGCGCCGCGCTGGCGTGCTGCAGGATGTGCTCGATGCCGGTCTCGGCCAGCGCGTTGAGGCCGTCCAGCGGCAGGTCCAGGCGCACCGCGCGCCCGGCGACCTGGCCCAGCGATTCCTCGCCGGTCACATACAGCACCGGCAGCGTGCCGGCCATCTTCGCCAGCGCCTGCAGCAGCAGGGTCGACTTGCCGATGCCGGGGTCGCCGCCGATCAGCACCACCGCGCCCTCGACCAGGCCGCCGCCGAGCACCCGGTCGAACTCGCCGATGCCGGTGGACACGCGCGCCTGGTCGCGATGCTCCACGTCCTTGAGCGCGGTGATCTTCGGCGTCTCGGCCTTGCCGGCCCAGCCGCTGCGCCGCGCCGCGGCCGGCGCCTTGGCCGTGGCCGCGCTCTCCAGCACGATCTCGCTCAGCGTGTTCCAGGCGCCGCATTCGGTGCACTGGCCCTGCCACTTGTTGTACTCGGCGCCGCACTCGCCGCAGACATAGGCCGTTTTCGCTTTCGCCATCTGCTTCTGGTCCGCTCAGACAATGCACCAGCATAGTGGCTGGCGGTCTCAAGGTCCGCGACGCGGCGCCAGGCACCGCATCGCATTCGCTTCCCCAGCGTGTAACGCGGCGGCGGGAAGACGTCGCGCACTCGGCAGAGACGACGATGTACGGCGGCGCTGCTGCGTTTCCCCGCGACTGGTGACCCAAGTCGCCCGCGCACGGCCGCCAGGCGGCAGCAGGAGGCAGCATGTAGCGCCGACGTCGGGTCAGACCGATTCTGACCGGGGCGGTGTCCTCTTCGCTTGTCGCGGCAGGGAGGCCGTCAGCGCGCCTTCAAGGCAGCAAGCAGGTGTTCCGCCTGCTCCCGTCGCCTAATGCGCACGAAGCGAATATGCGCGTACTGCGGGTTGTGCAGATCGGCCTGGTAGCGCGCGCGGTTGCTGCGCCAGGTCTTGAGCATCCAGATGATGATGGACTCCCGGCTAAAGAATGCGCGGCGAAAACTCTCGCGATTTCCCGTACCGGGCCACAGCTCCTGTTTGTGCCAGGCCCGTTTGAACGCTCTGGCGACAGCCTGGAACAGCGTGCGCAAAAATCCATAGTCCACCCACACCACCAGGTCCACGTCGCGCCATTTCACGGGGCGCGTCCGGTTGTAGTTGCCATCCAGCACCCAGTCCGCAGAGGCGGCTAACGCACGCTCCAGTTCTTTCAGGAACACATCGTCCGGGGTCCTCTGCCAGTCCGGGCGCCAGTAGAGTCTGTCCATTTCGACATAGGGAATCGCAAGTTCCTTGGCGATCAGCCTGGCGAGTGTGCTTTTCCCGCTTGCGCTGGTGCCGACCACATTGATTTTCACCGCCTGACCTCGTCCTCGCAAAGAAGATCGGCCACCTCGGCCGCTCCCGCACGGTGCTGCGCTCGCTGCAGGAACGGCTTCACATGGACTGCGCCATCGGTGGCGACCAAACAATGAGCATCGCGCGCGCAACCGCCGCAAGCGACACGCGCCAGCACGACGACGCCGTCGCCGCACCGCGCAACGGCACACCGAAGCGCCGGGCGGCGATCGCGCTCGCCGCCCTCAACGCGCCTTGTACAACTCGCTCAGACGATCCGGCGTGCCGGCGATGCGCTCCAGGTGCGGATACTGCAGGCCGCCGTAGTAGGCGATGCGCACGGTGTCGTAGCGGTCGCCGCGCTTGACCAGCAGTTCGATCGGCGTGCTGCCGCCCTTGGCCGCGGTGACCGCGTCCTTGAGCGCCTCGGCGCTGTACTCGCGGCCGCCGACTGCGACCACGCGGTTGCCGGCGATGATGCCGGCGTTGAACGTCGGGCTGTCCCACAGCACGGATTGCACCCGGCCCTGCTCGTCCAGGCTCAGGCCCAGCGAGTAGCTCAGGTCCAGGTTCTTGTTGCGCGCCTCGGAGGTCTTGCTGGCCGCGTTCGGCTGATCGGTATAGACCAGCTTCCAGCCGCTGGCCTCGATCCCGCCGACCAGCGACCCGTGCTCATCGAGACGGCTGCGCAGCAGGCTCGCCCAGTCGTACTTGGCGATCCCATCGAGCGTGGCGACGATGTCGTCGAAGGTGTAGGTGTTCACGTCCCAGGCGCCGTCGTGCATGCCGAAGAACGCCTTGGCGAAATCGTCCAGCGAGCGCTTGCCGCCGCTGAGCTCGCGCAGCTTGGCGTTGACCTCCAGCCAGACCATCTGCCCGCCGGAATAGTAGTCCTCGCTCAACTGGTAGCTGCGGTAGGCGCGCGGCCGGCGCATCGACATGGTCGGGTCGTTGGTGGTGTCCTGCAGCGCACGCCAGGCCAGGCCGGGACGGCCGCGCTGGTAGACCGCGGCGACGTTGGCCAGCATGTCGCGGGCCTGGTCCTGGGTCCACAGCCCTGCGCGCGCGGCGATCACCTCGCCCCAGAACTGGGTCTGGCCCTCGTACAGCCACAGCAGGCTGTCGCCCATCGGCACGTTGAAGTTGGGCGTGGCCAGGTCGGCGCCGCGCCGGTACTTGCCGTTCCAGGAGTGGTTGAACTCGTGCGCGAGCAGGTCGCGCATCTCCCAGCTCTTGTCCCACCCGGTGAAGTAGTCGAGCGGGCCACTGTTCTCGCTGGAGCGATGATGCTCCAGGCCGATGCCGCCGAGCTTGTCGGTCAGCGCCAGCAGGAACTCGTAGTGGTCGAAGTGGCGCGCGCCGTACAGCTTGTCCATCTGCTGCACCAGGGCCACGTGCGCCTTGATCTGCTCGGGCTTGGCCTCCAGCGACTTGGGCTTGTCGGCGAATACGTTCAGCGCCACCGGCGCCTTGCCCTTGTCGTCCAGCACGATGCGCTTATAGTACTTGCCGGCGAACATCGGCGAATCGACCAGGTCGTCGAAATCGATCGGCTTGAAGGTCACCGTATCGCCGCTCCGCCCGGCGGTTTCCAGCGCGGTGGCGTAGCTCCAGCCGGCCGGCAGGGTCACGCTGGCCTGCGCCTTGATGTTGCGCGCGTACACCCCGGCCGGATACAGCGCGGTGGTGTTCCACTGCAGGTTGAGCATCTCCGGGGTCATCATCACCCGGCCCTGGCCGTCGCCCTGCGAGGACAGGAACTGGTACTCGGCGACGATCTCGCTGACGCCGGCGGGCACCTCGATCTTGAACGCATAGACGTCGAACTGGTCGCGCGTCCACGGCAACACCTTGCCGTTGGCCTTGATCGTCAGCCCGGCGAGCTTGTCGATCGGGCCGGTCGGCGAATGGTTGCCGGGGATCCACTGCGGATACAGCAGGGTCATCGGCCCCGGCGTGGCCGGGATGGTGCTGCGCACGCGGAAGATACGGTGCGCCAGATCGGTGGCATCGACATCGATCTTCAACGTACCGGCGAAGGGCACGTCGCGCGGCGGTGCGGTCTGCGCCGTGGCCTGGAACGCGACAGTGGCGGCCAGCAGCAACGGCGCCATCCAGGCGGTGGACTTGTTCATGGGATCTCCAGGGGGGGCGAACGACAGCGGACAGGCAAACTCCCATGCTATGCCTGCGCCGCCGCCGCGTGCCATGCCATAGGTCATGCCCGCGGCGATCGCCGCGCACGGCGCCTGCCGCAGTGGCCGGAGCCCTCAGCGCCCGGCCAGTTGGCTGCGCCGCTCGACGATGCGCGAGACCAGGCCGTAGTCCATCGCCTCCTGCGCCGACATCCAGCAGTCGCGCTCGATGTCGGCCTCCACGCGCTCCAGCGGCTGGCCGGTCTCGCGGGCAATGACCTTGGCAATGCGGGCGCGCGCCTTGAGGATCTCGCTGGCCTGGATGGCGATATCGCTGGCCGGGCCGCCGGCGCCGCCGCTGGGCTGATGGATCAGGAACCGGGTCTGCGGCAGGCACACCCGGCGCTCGCGCGGCACGCCCAGGAACACGTGCGTGGCCGCGCTGCCGACCCAACCCGAGCCGATCATGTCGACCGGTGCGGAAATGAAGCGCAGCGCATCGTGGATGGCGTCGCCGGATTCCAGATGCCCGCCCGGCGAGGACACGATCATCGCGATCGGCGCATCGGACTCGGCATCCAGCGCCAGCAGATGGCGCACCGTCTGGTAGGCGCTGGCGTCGGTGATGGTGCCGAACAGCAGCAGGGTCCGCGCGCGGAACGCCTTTTCCTCGAGGAAGGCGGCGGACGGCGACTGCGCGGAGGGCGCGGCGGGGGACGTTTCGTCGGAACGCAGCATCGGCCTGTCTCCATGTATGGTGGGTGTCCCTCCCAACGAACGACGGGGCCGCGACGTGACATCTCCGACCGACACGCCCACGCCGGCCGACGGCGAGGCGCTGCGCCGCCAGTTGCTGGCCCTGGCGCACCGCTGGCTCGGCCAGGGCCAGGACGCCGAGGACCTGGTGCAGGAGACCTATCTGCGTGCCGCCCAGGGGCCGTTGCCGGCGAATGGCGGCGACGCATGGATGACCACGGTGCTGCGGCACCTGTGCATCGACCGCCTGCGCCGCCGCGCCCGCTACCGCAGCGTGCTGGAACGCGCCGCACAGGACCCGGCGCTGCTGGAGGCCGGGCCGACGCAAGAACCGGCGCAGCACGCCCTGCACCGCGACGCGGTCGCACAGGCGCTTGCCCACCTGGTGCGCACCCTGCCGCCCGGCGACGTGGCGCTGGTGCTGCTCGCCGAAGCGTTCGACTTTCGCCACGCCGAGCTGGCGGCGCTGTCGTCACGCAGCGAAAGCGCCTCGCGCCAGCACTTGCGTCGTCTGTTGCAGCGCGTACGCGTCGCACCGCCAGAAACGCCGGCGCGGCCCGTCGCCGCCCCGCGCGAGGACGAGGGCTGCCTGCTTGCGCTATGCCACCACGCGCTGCTGCATGGCGACCCGGCCGGCCTGGTCGCCACCTTGCGCGCGGCACGGCCGCAGACCCTGTTG
>NZ_AQOJ01000251.1:0-35394 GCF_000364685.1 Xanthomonas sp. SHU 166 | reverse complement strand
CAGCGCCTTCCCGGCAACGGCGGCGGCAGCCCCCGCCCGCGCGGCACCCGGCATCGCGCCGGTCTACGCCCAGCCGCTGCAGCAACATGGGCAACTGGGCCTGTTGATCCGCAACAGCGACGGCGTGCCGACCTGGCTGCCGTTGTGCGAACTCACCGACGCGCCTTGCATGGCGTGAGCGGGACAACCCCGGCGCGCCGGTTACACCGGCGCCGCCGCTTCAGTACCTGCGAACGGGAAAGCGTCCGGAGAATTCATCGAACACGGCACGCTCCACGTCGAGACGCTGCCGAAACTCCGCCGAATCGGTCATTCCGAAGCCGAGCTCGTCGGCCTGCCCCGCCGCGAGGCCGGCGAAGATGGCGTCGCAGAAGTCGTCCAGGTCCGCGCCATGGGCCATGCCCGGGCCCGCCAGCGCGGTGCGGACCGCGGGCGGAATGATCTCGACGACCCTGACCGGCGTCGCGGCAAGCGCGAAGCGGAGATTGCGCGTATAGCGGTGGAGCGCGGCCTTGCAGGCGCTGTAGACCGGGGCGAACGGTTGCGGAACGAAGGCGCCGCCGGAGGAGACATTGGCGATCAGTGCAGGCTCGCCATGCTGCAGCAACAGCGGGACCAGCAAATGGTTCAGATGCACGACGGCAGCGAACAGGATGTCGATCTCGCGCTGGTGCTCGGCCCAGGGCGCCTGGTCGTCGGCGAGCGCGACGCGCCGCTGGATGCCGGCGTTGTTGACGACCACGCGCAGCCCGGGATGCCGCGCTCGCAGGTACTGCGCCAGTCGCTCGCGCTCTTCGGCGACCCCGATGTCGTTGACCAGGGTCTGCAGGCCGGGCGCGGCCTGGGCCGCGCGGTCGAGCTTGCCTGCATCGCGGCCGGTGACCAGCACGTTTGCGCCCGCGGCCAGAAAGCGCCGCGCGAGGCCGAACCCGATGCCGTCGCTGCCGCCGGTCATCACCACATCCACACCTGCGAACGTCATTGCGGACATCGCCATCGCCTCCAGGAACCGCGTGTCCGCTCGGCTGGCATCGCACGCCTGCCAGCGGCCACGCATAGGTTGCCATGTCAACCTAGAAGTACGCTCTTCGGGTTGCCATGTCAACCAGCGCCACCTATGGTGACCGCATGAAGCACGCACGACTCTCCGCAGGCGAACTGGCGATCTGGCACGCCTTCAAGCAGATGGGCCAGACGGTGATGGCCGCCGTCGAAAAGGACCTGGCCGACCACGCCGGCCTGACCGGCAGCGACTTCGGCGTGCTGTCGCGGCTGGTGGACCTGGGCAAGGGCGAGCTGCGGCAGCAGGCGCTCGCCGATTCCATGGGATGGCACAAGAGCCGGCTGTCGCATCAACTCACCCGGATGCAGACGCGCGGGCTGGTCCGCCGCAGCGAAGCAGAACCGCGCGTGGTGACGGTGACCATCACCGCCCTGGGCCGGGAGAAGATCGCAGCGGCGCGGCCGATCCACGCCGCCGCGGTCAGAACCTGGCTGCTCGATCGCCTCAGCGCGGAAGACGCGCAGGTCCTGCTGAAACTCTCCGCGACGCTCGGCTCGGACCGCAGCTGACGGCAGCGCGCCCATCGGCCATCTGCGCCTTGCAGGGCTGCCGCGCGGACCGTAGAACGCAAAAGGCCGCCCGGAGGCGGCCTTCGCGAACCTGCGGCGGTGCCGCCCTCAGTGCATCATGTTGACGTTGAGGTTGTGCATGACCCACAGCGAGCCGACCACCACGATGCCGATGATCAGCAGCGAGAACAGGCCCACGTGCACGTTGGAGCGCTGTTCGGCCGAACGGTCCATGTGCAGGAAGTAGATCAGGTGCACCAGCATCTGCACCGCGGCCAGCACCGCGATGACGATGACGGTGACGCCGCGCGGGAACGCCCCGCTCATCACCATGCCGAACGGAATCACGGTCAGGATCACCGCCAGCACGAAGCCGACCAGGTAGGACTTCAGGCCGCCGCCATGGCCGTGCTCGGCGTGCGTGTCGGAGGAATGATGGTTGGCCATTACAGCGCTCCCAGCAGGTAGACGATGGTGAACACGCCGATCCAGATCACGTCCAGGAAGTGCCAGAACAGGCTCAGGCACGCCAGGCGGGTCATGTTGCGCGGGGTCAGGCCGTTCTTGGCGATCTGGATCACCAGCACGGTCATCCACAGCAGGCCCGAGGCCACGTGCAGACCATGGGTGCCGACCAGGGTGAAGAAGGCCGACAAAAACGCACTGCGGCCGGGGCCGGCGCCCTCTTCGATCAGGTGGTGGAACTCGTAGAGCTCCATGCCCAGGAAGCCCAGGCCCAGCGCCGCGGTGACCGCCAGCCAGCCGTACAGGCCGCCCATGCTGCGCTTGTTCGCCGAGATCATCGCCAGGCCGAAGCCCAGGCTGCTGAACAGCAGCAGGAAGGTTTCCACCAGCACGAACTTCAGGTCGAACAGTTCCTTGGCGGTCGGGCCGTCCACCGTCGCGCCGGCCAGCACCGCATAGGTGGCGAACAGGCCGGCGAAGATGAGGCAGTCGCTCATCAGGTAGACCCAGAACCCGAAGACGGTGTTGCCGCCCGCGTCGTGGTGTTCGTGGTCGTGGTCGTGGCCGCCCGCGTGGGCGGCGTGGGAATCGAGCGTCGTGGAAGCCATGGTTCAGACCGCCTTTGCGGCGTTGGCCGCGTGTTGCTGTTCCAGCAGGGCGAAGCGCGCGTTCTCGATGCGCTCCACTTCCTCCGCCGGGACCCAGTAATCGATGTCGTCATCGAAGGTGCGCGCGATGAAGCTGCCGATCATGCCGACCAGACCGATCACCGCCATCCACCAGATGTGCCAGGTCAGACCGAAGCCCAGGACGATACTGAAGGCGCCGATCCAGAAGCCCGCCGCCGTGTTGCGCGGCATGTGGATCGGTTCGTACTTGGCCGGACGCGGCCAGCCCTTGCCCTTGAGCTTGTCTTCCCAGAACTGGTCGCGGTCGTCGATGTGCGGCAGCACGGCGAAGTTGTAGAACGGCGGCGGCGAGGAGGTCGCCCACTCCAGGGTGCGGCCATCCCACGGGTCGCCGGTCAGGTCCATGTTGTCCTTGCGCTTCCAGATGCTGTAGCCGATCTGCACCAGGTTCAGGAAGATGCCGGTACCGATGATCGCCGCACCCACCGCGGCCACCATCAGCCACGGCGCCCACTCCGGATGGTTGTAGCTGTTCATACGCCGGGTCATGCCCATGAAGCCGAGCACGTACAGCGGCATGAAGGCGATGAAGAAGCCGATGATCCAGCACCAGAACGAGGCCTTGCCCAGCTTCTCGTTGAGCTTGAAGCCGAACGCCTTCGGGAACCAGTAGGTCAGGCCCGCCAGGTAGCCGAACACCACGCCGCCGATGATCACGTTATGGAAGTGCGCGATCAGGAACAGGCTGTTGTGCAGCACGAAGTCCACCGCCGGGATCGCCAGCATCACGCCGGTCATGCCGCCGATGACGAAGGTGATGATGAAGCCGATGGTCCACAGCACCGGTGCGGTCATGTGCACGCGGCCGCGGAACATGGTGAACAGCCAGTTGAAGATCTTCACGCCGGTGGGGATCGAGATGATCATCGTCGTGATGCCGAAGAAGGCATTGACGTTGGCGCCCGAGCCCATGGTGAAGAAGTGGTGCAGCCACACGATGAACGACAGCACGCCGATGCACGAGGTCGCGTACACCATCGAGGTGTAGCCGAACAGGCGCTTGCGGCTGAAGGTGGCGATCAGCTCGGAGAAGATGCCGAACGCCGGCAGGATCAGGATGTAGACCTCCGGGTGGCCCCAGATCCAGATCAGGTTGACGTACATCATGGCGTTGCCGCCACCGTCGTTGGTGAAGAAGTGCGTGCCCAGGTAGCGGTCCGCACCCAGCAGCGCCAGCGCCACGGTCAGGATCGGGAACGCGGCGATGATCAGGATGTTGGTGATCAGCGCGGTCCAGGTGAAGATCGGCATGCGCATCAGGGTCATGCCCGGCGCGCGCATGCGCATGATCGTCACGAAGAAGTTGATGCCGGTGAGCAATGTGCCCAGGCCCGAGATCTGCAACGCCCAGATGTAGTAGTCGACACCGACGCCTGGACTGTATTCCAGCCCGGACAGCGGCGGATAGGCCAGCCAGCCGGTCTGCGCGAACTCGCCCACGCCCAGGGAGATGTTGACCAGCGCCGCGCCGGCCACGAACAGCCAGAAGCTCAGCGAGTTCAGGAACGGGAACGCCACGTCGCGCGCACCGATCTGCAGCGGCACGATCAGGTTCAGCAGGCCGGTCATGAACGGCATGGCCATGAAGAAGATCATGATCACGCCGTGCGCTGTGAAGATCTGATCGTAGTGGTGCGGCGGGAAGATGCCTTCGTTGCCGCCGTGCGCGATCGCCTGCTGGGTGCGCATCATCGCCGCGTCGGCGAAGCCGCGCAGCAGCATGATCAGCGCCACCACGATGTACATGACGCCGATGCGCTTGTGGTCGACCGAGGTGAACCACTCCTTCCAGAGGTAGCCCCACAGCTTGTACTTGGTGACCGCGGCCACCACCAGCAGGCCGAGCAGGCCGGCGCCGCCGAGGGCCGCCATGATGATCGGCTCGTGGTACGGAACCGCCTCGAGCGTGAGTTTGCCTAGCATCACTTGTCTCCAGAAGTGCACATGGCGACCGGCTCAGCAGCCGATGCCGGATGAGCGTCGTGGCCTTCCATCTTGTGGCCCTTGCCCATCATGTATTTGTCGATCAACGACTTGAACAGACCGTCCTGCACCGAGGCGTAGTACGTCACCGGGTAAGCGGCCTTGTCGTTGCGGTTGGCCGCCAGCACCTGGAACTCGGCCTGGTCCAGGGTCTTCTGCGAGGCCTTGACCTTGGCCACCCACGCGTCGAAACCGGCGCGGTCGGTGGCATGCGCGGCGAAGCCCATCTTCGAGAAGCCGTGGCCGCTGTAGTTGGCCGACAGGCCGAACATCTCGCCCGGCTCGTTGGCGATCAGGTGCAGCTTGGTCTCCATGCCGGCCATCGCGTAGATCTGCGTGCCCAGGTGCGGGATGAAGAACGAGTTCATCACCGTGTCGGAGGTGATCTTGAAGTTCAGCGGCGTGTCGACCGGGAACGCGATCTCGTTGACCGTGGCGATGCCCTGCTCCGGGTAGATGAACATCCACTTCCAGTCCAGCGCCACCGCCTCGATGGTGATCGGCTTGACCTTGGAGTCCAGCGGCTTGTACGGATCCAGCGCATGCGAGGAGCGCCAGGTCAGCACCGCCAGGACCAGGATGATCATGCACGGGATCGACCACACCACCACCTCGATCGCCGTGGAGTGCGACCAGTTCGGCTCGTAGCGGGCCTTGGTGTTGGACGCGCGGTAGCGCCAGGCGAAGGCCAGGGTCATCACGATGACCGGGATCACCACCAGCAGCATCAGCACCACCGAGGTGATCAGCAGCGTCTTCTCGTCGTGGCCGATCTGACCCTTGGGGTTGAGGATGGCCGAGTTGCAGCCGGCCAACAGCAGTGCGGCAAGCAGCAACAGACCGGAGCGCAGCGAGCGCCGGAGTTGTTTCAACGGAATCATCGAACGATCCAATTGCGTAGGGGATGCGAACCGCGCGGGAGCGGGAGGCGGAGCGCCGTAGAGGGGGCTGTTCCGCGTCCGCCGCGGCATCCGGGCCGGCATGCGCGATCAACGACGCATTTTATGCTGCCGTGCGGCAACTCCGGAAGTCATTGACAAGCCCGGGCGGGCGCCAGGCCGCGTTTTTATGTGCGACACATTGCCGCACCCGCCTGCGACACGGCGTCGCAGGCCGCCGCGCGCACGGACCTGCGTCGCAGAAAAACGGGAGCGCAGACACCAGGAAGGCAGCCTCGCGGCTGCCTTCTGGGTACGACTGGTGCCGGAAACAGGAGTCGAACCTGCGACCTACGCATTACGAATGCGCCGCTCTACCGACTGAGCTATTCCGGCGGAACTGGCAATTCTAGGCGTCGGCCCGGGCCGGGGTCAATCGCTGCCCTGGCCTTCGCGCGCGCGCCGCAATCGGTGGGTTACCCTCCGGCCCCCGTCGTCCCCATCCCCCGCTCATCGTGAAGTTGTTCGCCTGGTTCTGGCTCGCGTTCCTGCTGTTCTTCGCCATCCCCTTCCCCTGCATCCTGTATTTCGCCAACGACTGGCCACGCGTGCTGGCCCAGCCCAGCACGCCCGCATGGGCGCTGACCCTGCTGGCGCTGTCGCTGGGCCTGTGGCTGCACCTGCTCTACGCCTACCTGGACACGCTGCTGCTCATGCCCGGGCGCGCCCTGCACCGCGTGCGCCACCTGCTCGCCCACGGCGTGCGCCGCGAGGCACTGATCGAACGCGCCGCCCCGACCGGGGTCGAGGTCAAGGGATGGCCGCAGCTGTCGCTGACCCTGGCCTTCGACAACCTGTCCGGCACATCCATCCGCGACACCGTGTTGATCGTGGACCGCAAGCCGGCGCAACGCCGCTTCGAGAGCGGGCGCACCGTGCCGCTGCGGCTGAGCACCGCGCCGGGCGCCGCGCCGAACCTGGTATTGGAGGACGCCGAGCCGGCCCTGGACCGCGCCAGCCTGTGGCGACGCGCGGCCGGCGCCGTGCTGCTGGTGGTCCTGGTCGGCGCGGCCTACGTGGCGGCCTGGCGCCTGCAGAAGCGCGGGCTGGGCTGGACCTTCCTGTCCTTCAACCATCCGCTACTGATGAGTGCGCTGGTACTCAACGGCTACGTGCTGGCGCTGCGCGTGATCCTGCGCGTGATCCGCCGCAACGCCACCGACGAGACCCTGAAGTACCGCGGCCTGCGCGCGCGTGCGCGGGTGCTGGACCTGCGCCAGACCGGCACCACCCTCAACGAGCAGCCGCAGGTGGAGTTCCGCGTGGCGTTCAAGGACGCGTCGGGCAACCCGCACGAGGCGACGATGCGGCGGTTCGTGTCGCTGCTCGACGTCGGACAACTGCCGCGCGACACGGTGTCGGTGCTGTACGACCCGCAACACCCCACCCGCGCCGACCTGGAGCTGCCATGAAGACGCCGTCCACCCCACTGGTCTTCGCCGGCGTGGTGCTGCTGCTCGGCGGCCTCGCCTTCGCCGGCGGCGCCTGGGACACCATCCGCGCCACCCTGCAGGCGGGACCGCGCCTGCAGGCGATGGACCCGGTGGCCACCCTGCAGTCCCCCTCCAAGCCGCAATCGCTGGCGGTGCCGACCCCGACTGCCCGCGCTGCCGACACCGAGCCGGCGCCGACGCCGGCACCACGCGGCAACCTGCTGTTCGACCCGCAGCGGCTGCGCGCGGCCCGGCAGGCGCTGGCGGACCTGCCCGACCTGCAGGGCCACGACCCGCGCGTGTTCCATGCCGTGCATTTCTACGACAACCGGATCGGACTCGAACTGCTGGACCCCGCACAGCCGGACCACGTGGACGAATACAGCTTCCACGACGAGGCCTGGCACAAGGATGCGCCAGTGAATCCGCGCATGTTCGGGCCGTTCCTCAAGCCGGCCACCGACACCGCCGCGCTGCAGGACATCGATTTCGAGGGCGCCTACCGGGTGGCCACGGCCCTGCAGGAACAGGGCCAGGCGCTACAGGCCGAGCCGAAGAAAGTGGATCACGTGTACGTGCTGGTGGGCCGGCGCGGCCGCCTGCGCTGGATGCCGGACGGCGTGCAAGGCGATCGCGTCAGCGTGGGCATCGAGTTCGATGCACAGGGACGGCCGCGCGGCATGCAGCGCCAGTAAGCCGTGGCGCTTGCCACGCGGCAGCACCCCATCACGTCATCTCGCAGGAACGACTCTTGTCCCCTTTTCGGGGATCAGCCGCGACAGGCTTTACCGGGATCGCCCGTCGCGGCTGACAGCCGCTCCTACGCGCGCCGCGACAGATACGCCCATCCAGCATACGAACACGCGACCGAACGCGACCGTCAGTCGACCAGACGCAGCCGCAATTCCTTCGGCAGGGCGAACACCATCGACTCCGGCTCGCCCGCCAGTTCCGACACGCCATCGGCGCCGAGTTCGCGCAGCCGCGCGATCACGCCGTCCACCAGCACCTGCGGCGCCGAGGCGCCGGCGGTCAGACCGATGCGGCGCTTGCCGGCGATCCAGGCGGGATCGATCTCGTCGGCGCCGTCGATCAGGTAGGACTCCACCCCGTCGCGCCGCGCCAGCTCGCTGAGCCGGTTGGAATTGGAGCTGTTCGGCGAGCCGACCACCAGCACCAGGTCGCACTCCTTGGCCAGGTCGCGCACCGCGTCCTGGCGGTTCTGGGTGGCGTAGCAGATATCGTCGTTCTTCGGGCCCTGCATCGCCGGGTAGCGCGCACGCAGCGCCTCGATGATGCCGCGGGTGTCGTCCACCGACAGCGTGGTCTGGGTGGTGTAGGCCAGGTTCTCCGGCTGCTGCACGTCCAGCGTGGCGACCTGCTCGATGTCCTCGACCAGGTAGATGCGCCCGGTGCCGCACTCGCGGTCCCACTGCCCCATTGTGCCTTCCACCTCCGGGTGGCCGGCGTGGCCGATCAGCACCACGTCGCGGCCGGCGCGGCAGTGCCGGGCCACCTCGAAATGCACCTTGGTCACCAGCGGGCAGGTCGCGTCGAACACCTTCAGCCCGCGCCGCTCGGCCTCCTGGCGCACCGCCTGGGCCACGCCGTGGGCGCTGAAGATCACCGTGTTGCCGTCGGGCACCTCGTCCAGTTCCTCGACGAAGATCGCGCCGCGCTGCTTGAGGTCGTCGACCACGAAGCGGTTGTGCACCACCTCGTGGCGCACGTAGATCGGCGCGCCCAGGGTTTCGATGGCGCGCTTGACGATCTCGATGGCGCGATCGACGCCGGCGCAGAAGCCGCGGGGGTTGGCGAGCAGGACATCCATTAGCTAGATCCGCCGGCCGCAGGGGGCCAGGCGCTTCGACAGGGAGAGTGGCACCGATTATCCCGCTTTTCGCTTCGCCTTGCCGTCGAACACGCCGAACAGGGCGATGCCGATGGCGCCGGCGACGATCGCCGAGTCGGCGATGTTGAACGAGGGCCAGTAATGCTCGCCCACGTACCACTGGATGAAATCGACCACGTGGCCGTGCATCAGCCGGTCGATCACGTTGCCGATCGCCCCGCCGATCACCAGCGCGTACGGCAGCGCGCTGCGCCACTCGCCGCGCGGGGTGCGCGCCAGCCACCAGGCCAGCAGGGCGCTGATGCCCACCGCCAGCACGGTGAAGAACCAGAGCTGCCAGCCGCCGGCCTGGCTCAGGAAACTGAATGCCGCGCCGGTGTTGTAGGTCCGGTACCAGTTCCAGAAGCCGGGGATCACCGGCACCGCGGTGAACTCGGGCAGGCTGGACAGCACCCAGGCCTTGCTCCACTGGTCCAGGCCGATCACCGCGGCCGACAGCAGCAGCCAGATCAGGGCGGAAGGGTTGGGTCGTGCGGTCATGCGGGAAGTCCGCCTTGGGCGAAGAAGGAAAGGAAGGATGGCCGGCGCCGCAGCCACGGCGCCGCCGTCGGCCACGGCGACGCGCAAGCCGCGTGGCCGGGGACGGCACTCAGAACCAGCGGCGCTCCTCGCCCGGTCCTTCGATGTTGCTGACGCAGCGGCCGCACAGTTCCGGGTGCGCCGGGTCGGCGCCGACGTCGGCGCGGTAGTGCCAGCAACGCACGCACTTGGGCTTCTCGGTGGCCTGGGCGCTGACGAAGATCTCGTCGGTGCTGGCCTCGCGCACCACCACGTCGCCGCTGATGAACAGGAAGCGCAACTCTTCCTGCAGCGGCTGCAGCTTCGCCGCGGTGGCCGCGTCGGCGGCGACGGTGATCTCCGCCTCCAGGGCGGCACCGATCACGCCGTTGCCGCGCATCGGCTCCAGCACCTTGGCCACCTGCTCGCGCAGCGCCAGCAACCGCTCGAAGTCGGCCGCGCTCAGCGCCGCGTCGTCCGGCAACGGCGCCAGGCCTTCGTACCAGGTCGCGAACAGCACGTTGCCCAGGTGCGCGCCCGGCAGGTAACCCCACAGCTCGTCGGCGGTGAAGCTCAGGATCGGCGCGATCCAGCGCACGAAGGCCTCGGCCACATGGAACATCGCGGTCTGCGCCGAGCGCCGGCCAAGCGAATCCTCGGCCATCGTGTACAGCCGGTCCTTGGTCACGTCCAGGTACAGCGACCCCAGGTCCACGCTGCAGAAGTTCAGCAGCGCCTGCACGATCGCGGCGAAGTCGTAGCGCGCGTAGGCGGCCTTGATCTGCTCCTGCACCTCGTAGGCGCGGTGCACGATCCAGCGGTCCAGCGCCACCAGTTCCGGCAGCGGCCGCAGGTGCACGGTCGGAGTGAAGCCGTGCAGGTTGCCGAGCAGGAAGCGCGCGGTGTTGCGCAGGCGCCGGTAGGCGTCGGCGTTGCGCTTGAGGATCTCCTGCGACAGCGACATCTCGTTGCTGTAGTCGGCCGAGGCGATCCACAGGCGCAGGATGTCCGCGCCCAGGGTCTTCATGATGTCCTGCGGCTCGATGCCGTTGCCCAGCGACTTGGACATCTTGCGGCCGTGCTCGTCCACGGTGAAGCCGTGGGTCAGGCACTGCCGGTAAGGCGCCGCGTGGTCCAACGCCACGCCGGTCAGCAGCGAGGACTGGAACCAGCCGCGGTGCTGGTCGGAACCTTCCAGGTACAGGTCGGCCGGCTTGGGCAGGCCGCGTTCGGTCAGCACCGCCTCGTGGGTGACGCCGGAATCGAACCAGACGTCGAGGATGTCGGTGATCTTCTCGTAGTCGGCCGCCTCGTCGCCGAGCAGTTCGGCGGCGTCCAGCGCGTACCACACGTCCACCCCGCCCTCCTCGACCCGGTCGGCGACCTGGCGCATCAGTTCGGTGCTGCGCGGGTGCGGCTCGCCGGTCTCGCGATGCACGAACAGCGCGATCGGCACGCCCCAGGTGCGCTGGCGCGAGATCGTCCAGTCCGGGCGCCCGGCGACCATGCCGGCGATGCGCGCCTGGCCCCAGGCCGGGTACCAGTGCACGCCTTCGATGGCCTGCAGCGCCTCGGCGCGCAGGTTGGCCTGCTCCATCGAGATGAACCACTGCGGCGTGGCGCGGAACGCGATCGGGGTCTTGTGGCGCCAGCAATGCGGGTAGCTGTGGACCATGCTGGCGCGCGCCAGCAGCAGCCCGCGCGCGGCCAGCAGGTCGGCGATGACGTCGTTGGCCTTCCAGATGTGCAGCCCGGCCAGCTCCATGCCATCGACCGCGGGGGTCGACGGCAGGTACACGCCGCGCGCATCCACCGGGTTGATCTGCGCCGCGCCGTAGCGCTCCAGCAGCCCGTACGGCTTGACCGCCACGTAGTCCTCCTGGCCGTGGCCGGGGGCGGTGTGCACCGCGCCGGTACCGTCGGTGTCGGACACGTGGGTGCCGAGGATCACCGGCACGTCGCGCTCGTCGTAGAAGGGGTGCGCCAGCACTTGGTGCTCCAGCGCCGCGCCGGCGACGCGGCCGTGCACCACGACCTCATCGACGCCATAGCGTTGCAGCGCGCGCTCGGCCAGCGCATCGGCCAGCACCAGCCAGCGGCGGCGGCCGTCGCGGGCCGGGCCTTCGACCAGCGCATAGACCAGCTCCGGCCCCAATGAGACCGCCAGCGAGGCCGGCAGCGTCCACGGCGTGGTGGTCCAGATCGGCACGGCCACTTCGGCACCGTCCGGCAGGGTCGCACCGAACGCGGCGGCCAGCGCCGCGCCGTCGCGGGCCGTGTAGGCCACGTCCACCGTCGGCGACTGCTTGTCGGCGTACTCGATCTCGGCCTCGGCCAGTGCCGAACCGCAGTCGAAGCACCAGTGCACCGGCTTCACGCCGCGGGTCAGGTGGCCGTTCTCGACGATCCGCGCCAGCGCGCGGATCTCGTTGGCCTCGAAATGGAAGTCCAGCGTGCGGTACGGGTTGTCCCAGTCGCCGATCACGCCCAGGCGCTTGAAGTCGCGGCGCTGGATGTCGATCTGCGCGTTGGCGTATTCGCGGCACTTCTGCCGGAACTCCACCGCATCCAGCTTGACCCCGACCTTGCCGAACTTCTTCTCGATCGCGATCTCGATCGGCAGGCCATGGCAGTCCCAGCCCGGGATGTACGGCGCGTCGTAGCCGGACAGGTACTTGGACTTGACGATGATGTCCTTGAGGATCTTGTTGACCGCATGGCCGAGGTGGATCGCGCCATTGGCGTAGGGCGGGCCGTCGTGCAGCACGAACAGCGGCCGGCCCTGGGCGTTGTCGCGCAGCCGCGTGTACAGGCCCTCGCTCTCCCAGCGCGCCAGGATGTCCGGCTCGCGCTTGGGCAGGTCGCCGCGCATCGGGAACTCGGTCGCCGGCAGATGGAGGGTGGCTTTGTAGTCCTGGGTCACGGGCAGTTACCGGTCGGTGGTCTTCAGGGGGAGGTCCGCGCGCGGGGCGGCGGACACGGGCGGCAGGCCCGCGCCAGCAGGCGCAGCGAGCAGTTGCCGCGCCAGCGCGGCGTCGCGGTGCATCTGCGCGGTCAGCGCCGGCAGATCGGCAAAGGTTTCCTCGTCGCGCAGCTTGGCGACGAACTCCACCTCGATGTGGCGACCGTACAGGTCGCCCTGGAAATCGAACAGGTGCGCTTCCAGCAGCGGCTCCACGCCCTGCACGGTCGGGCGGGTGCCGAAACTGGACACCGACGGCCACGGCTGCGCCGCCACCCCGTGCACCCAGGTGGCGTAGATGCCGGACAGCGCCGGGGTGCGGGCGAACCGCAGGTTGGCGGTGGGATAGCCGAGCGTGCGCCCGAGCTGCTTGCCGCGCACCACGCGGCCGCCGATCGCATACGGACGGCCGAGCAGTTCGGCGGCATGGGCGAACTCGCCAGCCACCAGCAGCTCGCGGATGCGGGTGCTGGAAATGCGCTCCTCGCGCAGGTGCACCGGCGCGATCTCGTCGGCGGCAAAGCCATGCTGGGCGCCCAGCGCACGCAGCAGCGCGATGTCGCCGCCGCGCTTGTGACCGAAGCGGAACGCCGGGCCGATCCAGACCTCGCGCGCGTGCAGGCGCTCGACCAGCACGCGCTGCACGAAGTCCTCCGCGCTCATCGAGGCCATGCGCCGGTCGAAGCGCAGCAGGCCGACGCTGTCGATGCCGAGTTGGAGCAGGCCCTGCACCTTGGCCCGGGCCAGGGTCAGCCGCGGCGGCGGCGCGGCCGGGGCGAAGAACTCGCGCGGCAGCGGCTCGAAACTCAGCGCCACCGCCGGCACGCCCGCTTCGCGCGCGCGCGCGATCGCCTGCCGCACCAGCGCGCGGTGGCCCAGGTGCAGGCCATCGAAGGCGCCGATGCAGACCACGCTTCCCTGCGGGAACAGGGTCCCGCCCTCGACGTCTCTAAACAGCCTGCTCATTCCTCGGTCCGAAGCGCCGGCGCAGGAAGCGCCGGTCGATGATGCGTAACCGTCGAGTATAGCGGGTGGGGGCTTGGCTCGGGGCTCGGGGCTCGGGGCTCGGGGCTCGGGACCCGGGACCCGGGACCCGGGACCCGGGACGGCAGCATCGGCGTGCGGAGCCAGACCGCCGCCAGGCGATCCGGCAAAAACAAAGTGATCACTTTACTGTGGGAGGGACTTCAGTCCCGACGGGCTTTCCCGGGAAGGCCCGTCGGGGCTGAAGCCCCTCCCACAATGCAATCGCAAGCGCTTAGCACTCCCGGGTCCCGGGTCCCGGGTCCCGAACCCCGAACCCCGAACCCCGGACCCCGGACCCCGGACCCCGGCTTCAATGCTCGCGCAGATCCCGCGGCCGGAACCCCAGCGCCAGCAAGGCCAGCAGGTACACCGCGCCGCCGCCGCCGACCAGCAGCAGCAGGCCGCCGATACGGTGCCACTTGTCCATGCCGGTGAACGCCGGCAGCCAATGCTGACCCAGCAGCAGCACCGCAACCATGGGCGCACAGGCAAGGCCCAGCCGCAGCAGGTAACCGCCCCAGCCCGGCTTGGGCTGGTAGACCTGGTCGCGGCGCAGCCAGCGCCACAGCAGCGACAGGTTGAGATAGCTGGCGACCGCACTGGCCAGACCCAGCGCCAGGTGCAGGCCCGGCACCGCCGCCAGCGCCGCACGCACGCCCTGCGCGCGCAGTTCCGCCGGCACCCACAACTGGTACAGGATCACCAGGAACAACAGGTTCAGCGCCATGTTGGCGACCAGCGCGGCGACGCCGGCGCGCACCGGCGTGCGCGTGTCCTGGCGCGAGTAGAACGCCGGCAACAGCACCTTGAGCAGGGCGAACGCCGGCAGGCCGAAGCTCAGCCCGAACACCGACATCGCCGCCATCCGCGTGTCGAAAGCGGTGAACTTGCCGTACTGGAACAGGGTCGCCACCAGCGGCTGGCTCAGCAACATCAAGCCCAGGGTCGCCGGCACCGCGATCAGCAAGGTGGTACGCAGCCCCCAGTCCAGCGCGTTGGAGAACCCGGCGCGATCGGTTTTGACGTGGTGCCGCGACAGCGCCGGCAGGATCACCGTGCCCAGGGCCACCCCGAATACGCCCAGCGGCAGCTCCAGGAAGCGGTCGGCCTGCGACAGCCAGCTCTGCGACCCGGCGTACAGGAACGAGGCGATCACCGTGTCCAGCAGCAAATTGATCTGCGCGATCGAGGAGCCGAACAGGGTCGGCACCATCAGGGTCAGCACCCGGCGCACGTCCGGATGCTGCCAGCCCCAGCGCGGCAGGGTCAGCAGGTCGATGCCGCGCAGGGCCGGCAACTGGAACAGCAACTGCAGCACGCCGGCCACCAGCACCGCCCAGCCCATCGCCAGGATCGGCACCTGCAGCCGCGGCGCCAGCCACAATGCGCCGGCGATCATGCACAGGTTGAGGATCACCGGGGTCAGCGCCGGCAGGCCGAAGCGATGGAAGCTGTTGAGCGCGCCGCCGGCCAGCGCGGTCAGCGACACGAACAGCAGGAACGGGAAGGTCAGCCGCAGCAGGTCGACGATCAGCCCGAACTTGGCCGGATTGTCGATCGAGCCAGGATTGAACAGCATCGCCATCTGCGGGGTGAAGATCAGCCCCAGCGCGGTGACCAGCAGCAACACTCCGCCCAGGGTGCCGGACACCCGCGACATCAGCGCGCGCAGGTCGGCGTGCGGGCGGGTTTCCTTCACCTCGGTGAACACCGGCACGAAGGCGGTGGCGAACGAGCCTTCGGCGAACAGCCGGCGCAGGAAGTTGGGAATGCGGAACGCTACCCAGAACGCATCGCTGGTGGCGTTCGAGCCGAAGGAATAGTTGATGGCCTGGTCGCGCACCAGCCCCAGCAGGCGCGACACCATGGTCATGCTACTAAACGACAGCAGCCCGCGAAGCATGCGCGGCTGACTCATGCGGCGGCCCTCTTGACAATTGACTTGACGCGAATATTCGGACGCTTCATACTCTCCCGCTTGTTTTTATCCACCACACAGCTTTCCAGGAAACCACCACCGTGGCCAATATCAAGTCCGCCAAGAAGCGCGCCAAGCAGACCGTCGTGCGCAACGCGCGCAACACGGCTCAGCGTTCGATGCTGCGCACCGCCGTCAAGAAGGTCATCAAGGCCCTGGACGCCAACGACGCAGCCGGCGCCGAAGCCGCTTTCGCCATCGCCCAGCCGATCCTCGACCGTTTCAGCTCGCGTGGCCTGATCCACAAGAACAAGGCTGCCCGTCACAAGAGCCGCCTGAGCGCCCGCATCAAGGCGATCAAGACCGCCGCCTGATCGGCCGCCGTCGACGCCGGAAGCGCCCACGCTTCCGGCAGCACCACGAAAAAGCCCGGCCTCGGCCGGGTTTTTCGTGTGCGCGTCACCCCGCGCTGCGCGCCGCCGTATGGCGCGACGCTCAGGAGGCATTGGCGGCCGCCTCCAGCACCTCCTCGCGCTGGCGGTCGAAGAACGCCATCACGTCCTTCATGATCGGCCAGGTGCCTTCGCGACCCAGCGCCGACACCAGGTACCAGGGCTGGGTCCAGCCCAGTTCGGCGACGACCTGCTCGGCCAGCGCCCGCGCCTCGTCCTCGAACATCAGGTCGGCCTTGTTCAGCACCAGCCAGCGCGGCTTGGCCAGCAGCTCCGGGTCGTGCTTCTGCAGCTCGCGCTCGATCGCCCGCACCTGCTCGGTCGGCGACACGCCATCCACGCCACCCTCCATCGGCGCCAGATCCACCAGGTGCAGCAGCAGACGGGTGCGCTGCAGGTGGCGCAGGAACTGCGCACCGAGGCCGGCGCCGTCGGCGGCCCCCTCGATCAGCCCGGGAATGTCGGCGATCACGAAGCTGCGATAGGCCTCGACGCTGACCACGCCCAGGTTCGGATACAGCGTGGTGAACGGGTAGTCGGCGACCTTCGGCGTGGCCGCGGACACGGCGCGGATGAAGGTGCTCTTGCCGGCATTGGGGAAGCCCAGCAGGCCGACGTCGGCCAGCAGCTTCAGCTCCAGCTTGAGCGTGCGCTCCTCGCCCTCCTCGCCCGGCGTCGCCTTGCGCGGCGCGCGCGTCACCGAACTCTTGAAATGCATGTTGCCCAGGCCACCCTTGCCGCCCTGCGCGACCAGCAGGCGGTCGCCATGCGCGACCAGGTCGCCGATGACCTCGTCGGTCTCGACGTTGATCACCACGGTACCGACCGGCACGGTGATGGTCAGATCCTCGCCGGCCTTGCCGTACATCTGCCGGCCCATGCCATTCTCTCCGCGCTGCGCACGGAACGCGCGCTGGTGGCGGAAGTCGACCAGGGTGTTGAGATTCTCGTCGGCGACCAGCCACACACTGCCGCCATTGCCGCCATCGCCGCCGTCGGGCCCACCCAGCGGGATGAACTTCTCGCGGCGAAAGCCGATGCAGCCATTGCCGCCATTGCCGGCCGTGACCTGGATTTCCGCTTCGTCTACGAGTTTCATGGATAACAACCGGGAATGGGGAATGGTGAATCGGGAATGGGAAAAGCGAGCCATCGCCGCGGCGACGATTCTATGTCGCAGCCACAGATCGGCAAAATCCATCACTGCATTGCCTGACGCAACCAGGACAGGGCGAGTTCACGGGAGGCGCCTTTGCCCATTCCCGATTCCCCACTCCCCATTCCCAGCCGCAAAACAAAAACCCCGCCGAAGCGGGGCTTTCGTCAGCAAGCCTGCGCCACGGCGCAGGCCCTGGACACCGGCGACTTACGCCTCGGTGACCACGCTCACGGTGCGACGCTTCTTGGCGCCCTTCACCGAGAACTCGACCTTGCCGTCGACCAGCGCGAACAGGGTGTGGTCGCGGCCCAGGCCGACGCCGGCGCCCGGGTGGAACTGGGTGCCGCGCTGACGCACGATGATGTTGCCGGCTTCGATGGCCTGGCCGCCGAACATCTTCACGCCCAGGTACTTCGGGTTGGAGTCGCGGCCGTTGCGCGAGGAACCTACGCCTTTTTTGTGTGCCATGACTGCTGCTCCTTACTTGTTGTCGCCGGAACCAGCGATCCCGGTGATCTCGATTTCGGTGTAGTGCTGCCGATGACCCTGACGCTTCATGTGGTGCTTGCGGCGGCGGAACTTGATGATGCGCACCTTGTCGGCGCGGCCGTGGGCCACGACCTTGGCGGTGACGGCGGCGCCCTTCAGCGCGTCGCCGATCTTGATGCCGTCGCTGTCGCCCAGCATCAGGATGTTGTCGAACGTGATCTCGTTGCCGGCTTCGACTTCGAGCTTTTCCACGCGGAGCGTTTCGCCCTGCGCGACGCGGTATTGCTTACCACCGGTGACCAGTACTGCGTACATGACCAGACTTCCTCTGTAGTTATTGTGGTCGTTCCTGCCGTGCCGTTTCGGGCAGACAGGAGCGGAATTGTAAGCCGCCGCGCGCGGCAGGGTCAAGCCCACCCAGGGCCGGACTGTCAAGCCCCGCGGGCCGGCGCAGCTGCCTGAACCAGCCAGCCGCCGGCGCCCGGCGGCGCTGGGATCTGCGGCAATTGCCCCCACCTGACAAGCTGGGTACGCTGATCGATTGCCGTCCCCTTTCCGCCCCCACACTGGCCAGCGGCACCGCCACGGCCGGCACATTCCGGAATCTCTTCATGGCGATGGATTACATCCGCATCCGCGGCGCGCGGACGCACAACCTCAAGAACCTCGACCTCGACCTGCCGCGCGACAAGCTGATCGTGATCACCGGCCTGTCCGGGTCCGGCAAGTCCTCGCTGGCGTTCGACACCATCTACGCCGAGGGCCAGCGCCGCTACGTGGAGTCGCTGTCGGCGTACGCGCGACAGTTCCTCAGCGTGATGGAGAAGCCCGACATCGATCACATCGAAGGCCTGTCGCCGGCGATCGCGATCGAACAGAAGTCGACCTCGCACAACCCGCGCTCGACCGTCGGCACCATCACCGAGATCTACGACTACCTGCGCCTGCTGTACGCACGCGTGGGTCAGCCGCGCTGCCCCGACCACGGCTATCCGCTGGAGGCGCAGACGGTCAGCCAGATGGTCGACCAGGTGCTGACCCTGGACCCGGAGCAGCGCTACATGCTGCTGGCGCCGGTGATCCGCGAGCGCAAGGGCGAGCATGCGCAGGTGTTCGAACAACTGCGCGCGCAGGGCTTCGTGCGCGTGCGCGTGGACGGCGAGCTGTACGAGATCGACGCGGTGCCGGCGCTGGCGCTGCGCCAGAAGCACACCATCGAGGCGGTGATCGACCGCTTCCGCCCGCGCGAGGACATCAAGCAGCGCCTGGCCGAAAGCTTCGAGACCGCGTTGAAGCTGGCCGACGGCATGGTGTCGGTGCAGTCGCTGGACGACACCGCCGCCGCGCCGCACCTGTTCTCCTCCAAGTACAGCTGCCCGGTCTGCGACTACTCGCTGCCGGAACTGGAACCGCGCCTGTTCTCGTTCAACGCGCCGATGGGCGCCTGCCCGAGCTGCGACGGCCTGGGCGTGGCCGAGTTCTTCGATCCGGAGCGGGTGGTGGTGCATCCGGAGCTGTCGCTGTCGGCCGGCGCGGTACGCGGCTGGGACCGGCGCAATGCGTACTACTTCCAGTTGATCGCCTCGCTGGCCAAGCACTACAAGTTCGACGTCGACGCGCCCTGGCAGTCGCTGCCGGCGAGCGTGCGCCAGGCGGTGCTGTACGGCAGCGGCGACGAGACCATCACCTTCACCTACTTCACCGACGCCGGTGGCCGCACCCAGCGCAAGCATCGCTTCGAAGGCATCATCCCCAACCTGGAGCGCCGCTACCGCGAGACCGAATCGCCGGCGGTGCGCGAGGAACTGGCCAAGTACATCAGCGAACGGCCGTGCCCGGACTGCAAGGGCGCGCGCCTGAACAAGGCCGCGCGCAACGTGTTCGTCGCCGACCGTCCGCTGCCGGACCTGGTGGTGCTGCCGATCGACGATGCACTGACCTTCTTCCGCCAGCTCGACCTGCCCGGCTGGCGCGGCGAGATCGCCAGCAAGATCGTCAAGGAGATCGCCGAACGGCTGGGCTTCCTGGTCGACGTCGGCCTGGATTACCTCACCCTCGAGCGCAAGGCCGACACCCTGTCCGGCGGCGAGGCGCAGCGCATCCGCCTGGCCAGCCAGATCGGCGCCGGCCTGGTCGGGGTGATGTACGTGCTCGACGAGCCGTCGATCGGCCTGCACCAGCGCGACAACGAACGCCTGCTCGGCACCCTCACCCGCCTGCGCGATCTCGGCAACACGGTGATCGTGGTCGAGCACGACGAGGACGCGATCCGCCTGGCCGACTACGTGCTGGACATCGGCCCCGGCGCCGGCGTGCACGGCGGCGAGGTGGTCGGCCACGGCAGCGTGCAGGACTTGCTGAAGGCGCCGCGCTCGCTGACCGGGCAATACCTGTCGGGCAAGCGCCGCATCGAGATTCCGGCCAAGCGCCACAAGGCCAATCCGAAGATGACCCTGCACCTGCGCGGGGCTACCGGCAACAACCTCAAGAACGTCAACCTGGACATCCCGGCCGGACTGCTGACCTGCATCACCGGCGTGTCCGGCTCGGGCAAGTCGACGCTGATCAACGACACCCTGTTCACCCTGGCGGCGAACGAGATCAACGGCGCCTCGCACAGCGTGGCGCCGTACCGCGAGATCGAGCACCTGGACCTGTTCGACAAGGTCGTGGACATCGACCAGTCGCCAATCGGCCGCACCCCGCGCTCCAATCCGGCCACCTACACCGGCCTGTTCACGCCGCTGCGCGAACTGTTCGCGCAGGTGCCGGAAGCGCGCTCGCGCGGCTATTCGCCGGGCCGCTTCAGCTTCAACGTGCGCGGCGGCCGCTGCGAGGCCTGCCAGGGCGACGGCCTGATCAAGGTGGAGATGCACTTCCTGCCGGACGTGTACGTGCCCTGCGACGTCTGCCACGGCAAGCGCTACAACCGCGAGACGCTGGAGATCCTGTACAAGGGCTTCAACATCAACGACGTGCTGGAAATGACCGTCGAGGATGCGCTGAAGCTGTTCGAGCCGGTGCCGTCGATCGCGCGCAAGCTGGAGACCCTGGTCGACGTGGGCCTGAGCTACATCAAGCTCGGGCAGAGCGCGACCACCCTGTCCGGCGGCGAGGCGCAGCGGGTGAAGCTGTCCAAGGAACTGTCGCGGCGCGATACCGGCCGCACCCTGTACATCCTCGACGAGCCGACCACCGGCCTGCACTTCCACGACATCGAGGCGCTGCTGGGCGTGCTGCACAAGCTGCGCGACGAGGGCAACACCGTGGTGGTGATCGAACACAACCTGGACGTGATCAAGACCGCGGACTGGATCGTCGACCTCGGGCCGGAAGGCGGCCACCGCGGCGGCACCATCCTGGTCACCGGCACGCCGGAAGACGTGGCGGCTTGCCCGCAGTCGTACACCGGCCAGTTCCTGGCGCGGATGCTGCCGTCCACCAGCGCGCGCCCGGAGCAGCCGGCGGCGATGGCCAACAAGCCCGATGCGCGCCCGCCGCGCAAGGTCAAGCCGGAAAAGCCGGCGAAGAAGCAGGCGGTGGCCGCCAAGAGCGGCAAGGCCAGCAAGAGCACCACCAGCACCGGCACCAAGAAGAAGAAGAAGAAGGACGTTTGATGAGCAGCGAACACAAGATCCTGGCGCGCATCCCGATCAGCGTGCGCTGGCGCGACATGGACAGCATGGGCCACGTCAACAACGCCAAGTACATCTCCTACCTGGAAGAGGCGCGCGTGCGCTGGATGCTGGGCGTGGAAGGCGTCTCGATGAGCGATCGCATCGCCCCGGTGGTGGCGGCGACCAACGTCAACTACCGCGCGCCGATCGTGTGGCCCAACGACATCCTGGTCGAACTGTTCGTCGAGCGCCTGGGCACCAGCAGCGTGACCATCGGCCACCGCATCGTCGACCAGCAGGACGAAAGCCGGCTGTACTCCGACGGCCACGTGGTGGTGGTGTGGATGGACACCCAGACCGGCAAGAGCGCGCCGCTGCCGGACGCCGTACGCAAGGCGACGAGCTGAGGCCTGCGCTTGCGCCGGGCGTGGCCCGGCGCATAGTCCGCAGTGCAACGGCGCTGCCCACGCAGGAGCGGCGTGCGCTCCTTGTGGGAGGGACTTCAGTCCCGACGACGGGTGGTCTCAGCCGACGCTGGGCTTCGCCCGTCGCGGCTGATCCCACAAAAGGGGACGAGAACCGCTCCTACGACGAGGGGAGGCGCCTTTTCCCGAGGAGGCTCCCCTACATCGCCTGCTTGCGCACCGTCAGCGTCGCATCGGCCTTGCCGCCGCCTTCCAGTTGCAACTGCAGCGGCACGGCCTGGCCTTCGGTCAGCGCACCCTTGCCCTGCATCAGCATCAGGTGCATGCCGCCGGGCTTGAGTTCCACGCGGGCGCCAGGCGCCAACGGCACGCGCTCGACCGCGCGCATCCGGCTGACGCCGGCCACGACCGTGGTTTCGTGCAACGACACATCGCCGAAAGCGGGGCTGCTGGCCCCGACGACCGTGACCGGCTTGCCGCAGCCGTTGTGCAGCACGCCGTAGCCGGCGGTCATCGGCATCGCCGGATTCGGCGGCAAGCGCGTCCAGCCCTGCTCCAGAGTGACGCACGCCGGTTCCGCAGCCGACGCCGTGGCGGCAACCGCACACAGCACGAACAATACGCCAGCGAATGGTTTGGTTATCATCGCCGAGGTTCCTTCTTCGAAAGCAGACCGCAGCATGACGACGCTCATCGACGTGATCAACCACGGCCCCCTCCGCGAACTGCGCCTGGCGCGGCCGCCGGTCAATGCGCTGGACACCGAGCTGTGCCGGCACCTGATCCAGGCGATCGAGCAGGCCGGCGCCGAGGGCGCGCACGGCATCGTGCTGTCGGGCAACGAACGCCTGTTCTCCGCCGGCATGGACGTACCGCACCTGCTGAGCCATGGCGACGACCGCGCCAAGCTGCTGGGCAGTTGGCAGCAGTTCTTCGGCGCGGCGCGCGCCTTGGCCGCCAGCCCGATCCCGGTGGTCGCGGCGCTGACCGGCCACGCCCCGGCCGGCGGTTGCGTGCTGGCGCTGTGCTGCGACTACCGGGTGATGGCGCGCAGCCCCGATGCGGCGCATCCGCTGCACATCGGCCTGAACGAGACCCAGGTCGGCCTGATCGCCCCGGAAGGCATCCAGCGCCTGCTGCGGCGGGTGGTCGGCGCGCACCGCGCCGAGCGCCTGCTGGTCGGCGGCGACCTGGTCAGTGCCGAACGCGCGCTGGAGATCGGCCTGGTCGACGAACTGGTCGACGCCGACCTGGTGGTGGCGCGCGCGCTGGCCTGGCTGCTGGACCTGCTCAAGCGCCCGCGGCAGCCGATGCTGCAGACCCGTGCCATCGCCCGCGCCGACCTGCGCGCGGCGCTGGCCGACGAGCACATCGGGCTGGAGCGGCTGATCGACGACTGGCAGGCGCCGGACACCCAGGCCGCACTGCGCGCGCTGGTGGCGCGGCTGGGCAAGGGCTGAGCGGAGCGGGACGCGGGCGGGCGCGGACGGCCCGCTATAATCGGCGCACGTCCGTCGCCAGGCCCCGCCTCTTGTCCGCCAAGCCCGCCCCCGTCGTCTCCGAACTGATCGAGCTGCTGTCGCTGGAGCGGCTGGAGGACAACCTGTTCCGCGGCCAGAGCCGCGACATCGGCACCAAGTACGTGTTCGGCGGCCAGGTGCTGGGCCAGGCGCTGTCGGCGGCGCAGGCCACGGTGGAGAACGCGCGCCCCGTGCATTCGCTGCACGCCTACTTCCTGCGCGCCGGCGACATCGAGCATCCCATCGTCTACGACGTGGACCGCACCCGCGACGGCGGCAGCTTCTCGGTGCGCCGGGTCACCGCGATCCAGCACGGCAAGGTGATCTTCTTCTGCGCGGCCTCGTTCCAGGAACAGGAGGACGGCGCCACGCACCAGCTGAAGATGCCGGAAGTGCCGCAGCCGGAAGACATCGAGCCGACCCCGGCGGCGCGCCCGGAAGTGCTGGCGACGCTGCCGACCAAGGTGCAGCGCTGGCTCTCGCGCGGCGGCCCGTTCGAGTTCCGCCACGTGTATCCGCGCGACGAACTGAATCCGCCCAAGCGTCCGCCGTTCCAGCAGATGTGGCTGCGCCTGAGCGAGCCGGTCGGCGATGCGCCGGAACTGCACCAGGCGCTGCTCGCCTACGCCTCCGACTTCCACCTGCTCGGCACCGCCACCTTCCCGCACGGCATCAGCTACTACACGCCGAACGTGCAGATGGCCTCGCTCGACCACGCGCTGTGGTTCCATCGTCCGTTCCGCGCCGACGACTGGCTGCTGTACTCGCTGGACAGCCCCAGCGCGCAGGGCGCGCGCGGCCTGGCGCGCGGGCAGTTCTTCACCCGCGACGGCACCCTGGTGGCCAGCACCGCACAAGAAGGCCTGATCCGCGTGGTCCCCGACGCCGACGCCGCGGCGCAGGTTCCGGCAAAACGCTGAGGACACGAACATGCGTCAGATCTTCAGCAGCCAACGCGTGGAAACCGCCGAAGGCGTCGCCGCCCTGCTGCGCGATGCCGGCATCGACGTGCGCCTGAGCAACGGCCGCTCCTACCGGACCCGGCGCAGCGGCCAGTTCAGCTATCTCGACCCGGTCGCGGCGCAGGCGCAGCCCACGGTGTGGGTGGTGCACGCCGACGACCAGCCGCGCGCACGCGAACTGCTGCGCGACGCCGGCCTGCTCGACAGCACCCGCCGCGATCCGGAACAGGGCCGTGCGCCCTACTTGAACGAGTTCCGCTCGCAGGTGGAAGCGGACGGCGGCAAGCGCTGGGCCTGGCGCATCCGCATCGCCCTGCTGCTGGCGATCGGTGCGGTGGCGCTGATCACCGTGCTGCGCCATCGCGACAACCGCGCGCCGACCACCGCACCAGCACAGGCACCCGCGACGCAACCGGCCACGCCCCCGGCGCAGGACACCGGCAGCGACGAAGTGCGCGTGCGCGTGCAGCCGGCACCGCGCGGCAACTGAGCCGCGCCGAACGCAGGTCCACGCATGCGGTGGACGTCACTATGGCGATGACGCCCTGCCGATGATCGTCCTTGCGCGACGGCGGAGGCACCAACGCTGCGACGGCAATCCGATCGGCACGGCGATCGCATCCTGCGCGCGGTGTCCGCCGTAGCGGAGACCGCCACCGCAACCGGCCGCGACGCTGTCGACGCGCCCCGCGCGACCACGCACGTCCCGCGCTGCACCTGCGCCGTACTGCACTGCACTGCACGCAACGGCAGGTTTCGGCAGATGGAAAAACAAGAACGCCCCTGCGCGAGTGGCGCAGGGGCGCTGTCGATCGGCGCCTTGGTGCAGTGACGCCGCGGCCACCGCCGCGGCGCATGGCTCAGTTGCTGTCCGGCGCCGGCATCGGCGGCGGCGATGCGTCGCCGCCGCGCTGCCCGCCCGGGCGATGCGCCCAGCGCTTGGCCTGCGCCGCATCGAACTCGGCGCGGCTGAGCATGCCGTCCTTATTGGTGTCGGCCGCGGTGAACCAGGCATCGCGATGTTGCTTGGCGCGCAGTTCGAAGTCGGCACGGTCGATGTAGCCGTCCTTGTTCACGTCCATCTTGTCGAAGCGCGCGGCGAGCTTGGGATCGGCCTGCGCTTCGGCGCGGCTGATGCGGCCGTCCTTGTTGGTGTCCAGCTTGGCCATCATCGCGCCGGGCACGCCGTGGTCGCCCGGCCCGCCGTGACGGCCGTGGCGCGGCCACTCGTCGCGGCTGAGCTTGCCGTCGTGGTTCTTGTCCATGGCGTCGAAATGCTGGACCAGGCGCGGATCGGCGGCGGCCTCGCTGCGGTCGATGACGCCGTCGCCGTTCTTGTCGAGCGCGGCGATGCCGCCGGCATCGGCGGGCGCGGCGGGATCGGCCGGCGGCGGAGGAACGGCGTAGGCGGTACCGGACAGCACGGCCAGCACGGCCAGGGCGAGCAGCGGGTTGCGAGACTTCATGGGTCACTCCCTGAGGATGATGAGGAACCTGCCGAAGACGGCAGGCGTCCGGCGCCGCAAGCGGCCCGCATCGCGGGCCGGCACCGCGGTGCCTTCCCTGCTGACAACGCCCCGTCGCCGCCGCGGTTGACCCGCCGCCGGGCGCATTCATCGACGGGACAGTCGCGGCCCCTGCGATGGCGAAGCGCTATGCTCGACGCATGGCCATCCATTCCGACGCCAGCGACGACCTGCGGCTGTTCCAGACCGGCCAGCACGCGTGTGGCTACTGGCCCGAGCGGCAGGCCCGCGACCTGGTGCTGGACCCGCACGATCCACGCCTGGGCGCGCTGTATCCACTGGCGCTGAGCTGGGGCTTCCGCCGCTCCGGCGATCTGGTCTATCGCCCGCACTGCGACCATTGCCGCGCCTGCGTTGCGGTGCGCATCCCGATCGATGCGTTCGTGCCCGATCGCAGCCAGCGCCGCTGCCTGGCGCGCAATGCCGATGTCGAGGTCCGCATCGTCGCCGCCGAGCGCAGCGAGGAGCAGCTGGCGCTGTACCAGCGCTACCTGCGCCACCGCCATCCCGGCGGCGGCATGGACGATCACGGCGCGCACGAGTTCGACCAGTTCCTGATCGGCCGCTGGTCGCATGGGCGCTTCCTGGAGCTGCGGCAACGCATGCCGGACGGACGGCGTGGGCCGCTGCTGGCGGTAGCGGTCACCGATATCGCCGCGCAGGCGCTGTCGGCGGTCTACACCTTCTACGACCCGGACGCCGGCGCGCGCGGCCTGGGCACCCTGGCGATCCTGCAGCAGATCGCCTGGGCGCGACGCGAGGGCCTGCGCCACCTGTATCTGGGCTACTGGATCCGCGGCCACCAGAAGATGGACTACAAGCGCCGCTTCCGGCCGCTGCAGGCCTACGACGGCCGCCACTGGCGCGACTTCGACGACTATCTGCGCCAGCTCGGCGGCTAGCCGACGGCAACCGATACCGCGCCGCCCAGCCGATGCCGCCGCACGTCGCGGCGCCATCGTGCCGACATGCCGCGCATGCGAAAATCGGCGCATGACATCACGCCTCCTCCTGCTCGCCCTGACCCTGCTGTGCGGCGCCTGCGCGCGCACCGCTCCCACTTCCGCTCCGATGACCGACGCCGCAGCGCCCGCCGCCACGACACTGCGCCTGGCCACCTACAACACCTCGCTCAATGCCGACGACCCCGGCGCGCTGATCGCCGCCCTGCAGGGCGACAGCGCGCAGGCACGCAAGATCGTCGCGGTGCTGCAGCAGGTGCGCCCGGACATCGTGCTGCTCAACGAGTTCGACTACGACGAGGCGCACCGCGCCGCCGACCTGTTCGAGCAACGCTACCTCGCGGTGCCGCAACCGCACGGCGGCGCTGCGCTGCGCTATCCCTACCGGTACCTGGCCCCGGTCAACACCGGCGTGCCCAGCGGCCTGGACCTGGACAACGACGGCCATGTCGGCGGCGAAGGCCGCGCGCGCGGCAACGACGCCTGGGGCTACGGCCTGCATCCCGGCCAGTACGGCATGCTGCTGCTGTCGAAGTACCCGATCGACGCCGCGGCGGTGCGCAGCTTCCGCCTGCTGAAATGGAGCGCGATGCCCGACGCGCTGCGCCCGGTCGATCCGGCCACCGGCCGCTTCTTCCACAGCGACGCGGTGTGGGCGCAGTTGCGGCTGTCGTCCAAGTCGCACTGGGACGTGCCGGTGCGCACCCCGCTGGGCGTGCTGCATGCGCTGGTGTCGCACCCGACCCCACCGGTGTTCGACGGCGCGGAGAAGCGCAACGCCGCACGCAACCACGACGAACTGCGGCTGTGGCGCGAGTACCTGGACGATGCCGGCAGCGGCAAGGCGCGCTGGCTGTGCGACGACGCCGGCCGCTGCGGCGGGCTGGCCGCCGATGCGCAGTTCGTGATGCTCGGCGACCTCAACAACGACGTGATCGACGGCGACGGCCACCACGACGCGATCCGCGCGCTGGTGACGCATCCGCGCGTCCTGCAATACCCCATCCCGCACAGCGCTGGCGGCGAGGAGACCACGCGCGCCTACGCGGCCACCGGCATCGACCATCGCGGCCCCCCGCAGCAGGTCACCGGCGATTTCGGCCCCAAGGCCGGCACCATGCGCCTGGACTACGTGTTGCCGTCGCGCAACTTCCGCTACCTGGACAGCGGCGTGTTCTGGCCGGCCTCCAATGACGCCTCCGCCGCCATCGCCGACGGCAGCGACCACCACCTGGTCTGGGTCGACGTCGCAGCGGGGCGGTAAGCGCAGGAGGACCGGGGCGGCGCGAAGCATGGCGCCGCCCTAGCAGCCCCCCCCACAGGCGGCCTGGCGGCCGCCTTTTGCTTGCCTGACCGGCTCGCCAGGCGCCTGGGGCGCCGGTGTGAGCAGGGCCCGACGCGTTCGCGGCAGCGGTGCCGCCCATCGGATCGCCCCTCCTGCGCAGCGCCTGCGCCGGGCATCGCCATCGGCCTTGATCCAGATCAAGGGCAAGACTGCGCCGACGCGGTCAAATGCCTCCCGCACCCGGTCGGGATGCGCAAGCGGATGGCGAGCATGCGAACGCAACAGTTGCAACAGGCGCTGGAAGGCCTCAATGGCGCCACTGCCGATATCGAGGCCTCGGCGCTGATCTCCCTGGACGGGCTGATGATCGCCTCGGCGATGCCGCAGGGCATGGACGAGGACCGCGTCGGCGCGATGTCCGCGGCGCTGCTCGCGCTGGGCGAGCGCAGCGCGCGCGAACTGGCGCGCGGCGCGCTGGAGCGGGTGCTGATCCAGGGCGAACTCGGCTACGTGATCATGAGTGCGGCCGGCCGCGAGGCGGTGCTCACCGTGCTGGCCAAGCCCAGCGCCAAGCTCGGCCTGGTGTTCCTGGACATCAAGCGCGCCGCGCAGGCGCTGCAACAGATCCTGTAGGGGCGCCGCCATGCCGCTGCCGCCGATGCAAGCGCCGCACGAGCCGCACCGCAGCGCCGAGCTGCGCTACCACGACGGCAGCCGCCGCACGGTGTACTGGAGCGAACGCGAGGTGGCCTACCCGGACGGGCGCCTGATCGTCTCGCGCACCGACCTGGAGGGCATCATCACCCACGCCAACGACGCCTTCGTCGAACTCAGCGGCTGGCCGCGCGAACTGCTGATCGGCGCGCCGCACTGCATCCTGCGCCACCCGGCGATGCCGCGGCGCGCATTCCGCGAACTCTGGGACACCGTGCTGGCCGGCGAGAAGTGGCACGGCTACGTCAAGAACCTGCGCCGCGACGGCGCCTGCTACTGGGTCTACGCCACCGCGTTGCCGAACGTCCGCGACGGCCGCGTGGTCGGCTTCACCTCGGTGCGGCGCAAGCCGTCGCGGCGGCGCATCGACGCGCTGCAGCCGCTGTACGCGCAGTGGCTGCAGGACGAACGCGCGGAGCCGCTGGCATGAGCTGCACGTTCCTGGTCGCGCCGGACTTCGCGCCCGAATACTTCGGCGGCTGGTACCTGCTCAGCACGGTGCTGCAGCGCCGCGCCGGCCTCGGCCTGCGCCTGCTGATGCCGGCCGATGCCGCCGAACAGCGGCAATTGCTGGACGACAGCGTCGTCGACCTGGTGTACGCCAGTCCGTTCGACGCCAGCGCGTTGATCCGCGACCGCGGCTACCTGCCGCTGGTCAGGCCGCGCGGGCACGCCGACGAGGTGGTGATCGCGACCGCGGCCGAGGCGCCGGCACGCTGCGTGGAAGACCTGCCCTACGGCTGCCGCATCGCCCTGACCGCCAACCACGACGTACGCCTGATCGGCCTGCGCCTGCTGGAACCGGCCGACCTGGAGCCGGAACGCATCGCCTGGCGCCCGGCCAGCAGCTACGCCGCGGTGGCACGGCTACTGCTGGAAGGCGAAGCCGATGCCGGCCTGTTCCTGGCCACCGCCTACCACGGCCTGTCGCGCCTGACCCGCGCGCGATTGCGCCCGCTGGTGGAAAGCGCGCTGTGCGACATCGGCCACGTGCTGCTGGCGCATCCGCGCCTGGGCCCGCAACTGCCGGCGCTGCGCGACGCCCTGCTGGCGCTCGGCGATGCCGCGCATCGCGACGACCAGGCGGTGCTCGACGCGCTGGGCCTGGAACGCGGCTTCGAGGCGATGGCCACGGAGGACGCCGAATTCATGATCGACCTGATCGACACCTTGCTGGACTGAGGCGCCCATGCCCACGCTTCCCGCTCGCGATCCCGCACGCCTGGTGATGCGCACCCATGCCCGTGCCCTGCTGCGCGACCCGCGCGACGCAGCCGCGCACCTCGCGCGGCTGCACGCCGCACTTCAGTTGCACGACAACGAACCGACCCAGGGCGTGCTGGCCGACCTGTTCGTGGCCTTGCCGCGGCACGACGTCGCCTTGCGCCAGCTGGCGCTGCAGATGGCCGCGGCGCATCTGGCGCCGCACGTGGCCGAGACCTTCCAGCGCCACAGCCAGGGCCACGCGCTGCTGCCGATCAACGCCCTGGCCACGCGCTGGAGCGTGCTGGCGCGGCCGTCCGCCGACGTGCCGGCGCGGGTGCGCCGGGCCAGCCCGGACCATTCGCGGCGGATGGTGCGCGAGGTGGTGGACGCGCTGTGCGACGGCGCACCGATCGCCGCGGCGCGCTGCGAGCGCGAGTTCCTGGACTACTGCATCAGTTGCCAGGACAAGCTCGCCTTCATGCTCGCCACGCGCGAACTGCGCCGCCATGCGCTGGCCCTGGGCGACCGCTGGGACAGCACCGCGCGCTGGCTGCAGCAGCGCGAGCCGCTGGGTGGCCGCAACGTCGACGCCCTGTCCTTTTCCAGCGCGAGTGCGCCGCGATGACCGCCCCCGACCCGACCAACTCCGAACCGACCTGGCTGATGCCGACCCCGCACGGCGTGCTGCACGGCTTCGCCAGCGCCACACCCGATCGCCTGCAGCGCGCACTGCAACTGCTGCTCGGTGCGCACGGCGCGCTGTCGCTGCAGGAGTGGCGCCAGCGCGTGGGCGGCGACGCACAGCGGCTGCTGCAGGAGGCGCGCGAACAGCAATGGGTGCAGTTGCTGCGGCGCGCAGTGCCGGGCCCGGAAATCCGCCTGGACGATTTCGCCCAGCACGTGATCGCCCCGCTGTCGGCCGAACGCCGCGCGGTGCTGGCCTCCGACAGCGGCTTCTGCCTGGGCCATGCCGGCCTGGACCAGGAACAGGCCGACACGCTGAGCGTGGCCGCGGCCGACTTCTCCGGCTTCGCCCAGCGCCAGAGCGCGCGCGGCTGGCACGGCGCGCACCGCTACGTGGCGTTCTACAGCGAGCCGCAGTTATTGCTGCCGGACTGGTCGTTCGTGCCGTTCTGGGTCGACGGCGCCGGCTACTGGCTGGTACTGGGCGGCGAGGCCCTGCTCAACAACCTGGCGATGGTCGAACTGGTGTGGAGCATCCGCCTGGCGGCGGCACGGTTTGCGCCGCCGGCTTGAGGGCCGGGAATGGGGAATCGGGAGTGGGGAATGGGAAAGCGGGTCCCCTTTGGCCCCGCTTTCCGAGCGCTCGCCGTTTTATGCGTCCAGGTCGATGGTGAGGGCCGCGGCGGCGTCGCGGGCGGTTTGCCGCGCTTCGTCGATGCTTGCGCCACGGGCCAGGGTCACGCCGACGCGGCGGTGGCCGTGCACGCTGGGCTTGCCGAACAGACGCAGGGCGGTGTCCGGGGCCTGCAGGGCGGCATCGACGTTGCCGAAGCGCGGCACGCCTTCGCCGTGGGCCAGCAGCGCGCACGAGGCCGACGGGCCGTTCTGGCGGATCGCCGGAATCGGCAGGCCGAGGATCGCACGCGCATGCAGGGCGAACTCGCTCAGTTCCTGCGACACCAGGGTGACCAAGCCGGTGTCGTGCGGCCGCGGCGACACCTCGCTGAACCAGACCTCGTCGCCCTTGACGAACAGCTCCACACCGAACAGGCCCCAGCCACCGAGATCGTCGGTGACCGCGCGGGCGATGTCCTGCGCGCGCTGCAGGGCCAGCGCCGACATCGGCTGCGGCTGCCAGCTCTCACGGTAGTCGCCGTCCTTCTGCCAGTGCCCGATCGGATCGCAGAACGCGGTGCCGCCGGCGTGGCGCACGGTCAGCAGGGTGATCTCGTACTCGAAGTCGATGAAGCCCTCGACGATGCAGCGGCCGGCGCCGGCGCGGCCACCGGTCTGCGCGTACTCCCACGCCGCATCGATATCGGCGGCGCTGCGCAGCGTGCTCTGGCCCTTGCCGGAGGACGACATCACCGGCTTGACCACGCACGGCAGGCCGACCGCGGCGATCGCCTCGCGGTATTCCTCTGGCGTGTCCACGAAGCGGTACGGCGAGGTCGGCAGGCCCAGGGTCTCGGCGGCCAGGCGGCGGATGCCTTCGCGGTCCATGGTCAGCCGCGCCGCACGCGCCGTCGGGATCACCCGCTGGCCGAGGTCGCGCTCCAGCGCCACCAGGGTCTCGGTGTGGATCGCCTCGATCTCCGGCACGATCAGGTGCGGCTGCTCGCGCGCGATCAGTTCGCGCAGCGCCATCGCATCGAGCATGTCGACCACGTGGCTGCGGTGCGCGACCTGCATCGCCGGTGCGTCGGCATAACGGTCCACCGCGATCACCTCCACGCCGAAGCGCTGCAGTTCGATCGCCACTTCCTTGCCCAGCTCGCCGGAGCCAAGCAGCAGCACGCGGGTGGCGGAAGCGGACAGCGGGGTTCCCAGAGTGACCATGGCGGCGGCGCCTGCGCGAAGAGGGGAGCCGTATTCTACCGGGCCAGTGCCCCACCCCGGCACAGGACCGGCCGCGCCATCGTCGGCGCGCAGCGAGGTGCTATCTTCCGCAGCGTCACTGGGGATGTCGCCATGCACGCACACAGCGCCGAACACCGCCACGGCACGCCCTGCCGCACCGCCGAGGCGCGCCCATGCACTCGCTGATGCCGGCCGAGGCCTACATCGACGAGGCCTGGTTTGCGCGCGAGCGCGAGCTCCTGATGAAGCCGCTGTGGCAGTTCGTGGCGCCACGCATGCTGCTGGACAAGCCCAACGCCTTCGTGCGCCGCTCGATCTGCGGGGTGGACGTGGTGGTGCAGCACATCGACGGCGAACTGCGCGCCTTCGACAACCTGTGCCTGCACCGGCAGAACCCGCTGCAACAGCAACCGCAGGGCGTGCGCCCGCTGGTCTGCAGCTACCACGGCTGGCGCTACGGCGCCGACGGCGGCGTGGACAACATCCCGTTCCAGGACGATGCCTACCGCCTCGCTCCAGAGGCGCGCGCCTGCCTGCGGCTGCGCCGCTTCGCGGTGGCCTGCATCGGCAAGCTGGTGTTCGTGAACCTGTCGCCCGCGCCGATGCCGCTGGAGGCGCAGTTCTCGATGGAGGCGCTGGAGATGCTGCGCGCCGCTTCCGAACAGTTCGACGACGAAGTGCTGGTGGCGACCTTCGAGGCCGACTTCAACTGGAAGCTGGCCTACGAGAACCTGCGCGACGCGCTGCACCCGCGCTTCGTGCATGCGCGCACGCTGGCGCAGCAGGTGAAGTTCCAGGTGCAGATGGACGATGCCGGCGTCGCCGAGGCGCGCCGCTACCATGCCGAGGGCAGCGCCTCGCGCGAGGCGCATCTGGCGCGCCTGCGCGATTTCAGCAGCGGCGGGCTCAACGAGCCGTTGGTGGCGATGGCGCACTATCCCTGGCACGCGCACGTCGAACGCTTCGGCAACGACGACTGGTATCTGAACTGGCTGCTGTACCCGAACCTGCACATCGCCTCGGGCTCGGGTGGCTATTCCTTCATCATCGAGCACCACCAGCCGGTATCGGCGCAGCGCACCGACCTGCTGGTCTACTACGTCACCGCGCGCAAGAAGCATCGCTATCCGGGTTCCGACGCGGTGTTGCTGGGGCACCTGCACGGCGCCGAGAAGGTGCTGCGCGAGGACATCGAGATCATGGAACAGGTGCAGTCGGGACTGCGCGCCGGCGCCCCGCGCGCGGTGCTGGGCGACTACGAGCACGCCAACATACAGATCGAACGCTGGTACATGGATGTCATGGAGGGCCGCCATGTCCTCTGACAAGTACGTGGTCGGCAGCGGTGCGCTGCTGCGCTGGGCGCTGGCGGCCTGGGCCGAGGCGGCGCCGGAGTGCGTGCTGCACCCGGTGGACGTGGCCCAGGGCAAGGACTACCGCTTCGACCTGGATGCCCTGCACGCGCTGGCCGATACCGGTGCCACCGCCTTCGTCGCCTGGGGCGCGCAGTTCCTCAACTTCCGCCGCCAGGAGCTGATGGGGGAATTGAAGGCGCGCGGCTTCAGGATGCCGCCGTTGATCTGCCGCGGCGCGCAGGTGGCGGCCAGCGCGCGCGTCGGCGAGAACTGCGCGATCGGCGCCGGCGCCATCGTCGATGCGCACTGCGACATCGGCTTCAACGCCTGGATCGGCGCGGCGGCGGTGCTGGAATCGGCGGTCAAGGTCGGCGCCTCGGCATGGATCGAGGCCGGCGTGACGCTCGCTGCCGAAGCGCAGATCGGCGCCCAGGCCACGCTCGGCCGGCAGGTCGACATCGGCCCCGGCGTGCGCATCGGCAAACGCTGCCAGATCGAGATCCCCGGCCGCTACCGCAGCGACATCGCCACCGGCACCCACCACCTCAGCGGCTTTCGCACGCCGGTGCTGATTCTCGGCGGGTGAGTGGCCGCCTCGGCGGCCGGGAATCGGGAATCGGGATTGGGGAATCGTAAAAGCGCTGGGTCTGCTGCCCCCGGCGTGACGGCACGCGGCCGATGGATGCACACCGCCGACGCCCGCCAAGTCGACACCCGGGCTGCCGCCGCAGCACCTGCCCCTTCATACCTCGCGACTTCAGCGCCCTACCGATCCTCAAAAGCGGATGCCGCGCGCAGGCGGGAAGCGGAGAGTCATAAGGCTCCCCTAGACCCGCCCGCCCCCATGAACCCGCTCCCACGATTCCCCATTCCCGATTCCCCACTCCCCGCCTCTTGCAACCTGATATCAATTTGATATCTTTTCGTCCAACCACCCAAGGACGTCCACCATGAAAGAGCAGCCCCGTTCCTCCCTGCCCGGCATCCCGATGATCGCGGGCCTGGTCCTGGTGTTCGTGGCCGGCGCCGGCGCGATCATCGCCACCGGCGTGCTGCAGCCGTCGGCGATGCCGTGGACCCTGCTGGTCGCGATCCCGGTGCTGACCGTCGCGCTGTTCCTGGTGGTCGGCCTGTATGCGCTGGAACCGAACCAGGCCGCGGTGCTGAGCCTATTCGGCCGCTACGTGGGCACGGTCAAGGACCCGGGCCTGCGCTGGAACAACCCCTTCTTCAGCAAGCGCAAGGTCAGCCAGCGCGTGCGCAACTTCGAGAGCGGGCGGCTCAAGGTCAACGAGCTGGACGGCAGCCCGATCGAGATCGCTGCGGTGATCGTGTGGCAGGTGATGGATGCCTCCGAGGCGGTCTACAACGTCGACGACTACGAGAGCTTCGTGCACATCCAGTCCGAGGCGGCACTGCGCGCGATGGCCACCAGCTATCCCTACGACCAGCACGAGGACGGGCAGATCTCGCTGCGCAGCCATCCCAACGAGATCAGCGAACAGCTCAAGCGCCACCTCGACGAACGCCTGACCCAGGCCGGCGTGGACGTGATCGAGGCGCGCATCAGCCACCTCGCCTACGCCCCGGAAATCGCCCAGGCGATGCTGCAGCGGCAGCAGGCCAACGCCGTGATCGCCGCGCGCACCCGCATCGTCGCCGGCGCGGTGGGCATGGTCGAGATGGCCCTGGCGGAACTGCAGAAGAACGGCGTGGTCGCGCTGGACGAGGAGCGCAAGGCGCACATGGTCAGCAACCTGCTGACCGTGCTGTGCTCGGACC
>NZ_AQOJ01000250.1:0-1584 GCF_000364685.1 Xanthomonas sp. SHU 166 | reverse complement strand
CCCCCCCAGCCGATCGTCAACGCCGGCTCGCTGTACTGAGGTGCCGATGTCCATGCACGCCGCCATCGCGCCGCTGGCGCTCGCCCTCTCCGGCCTGCCGGCCCTGGTCATCGCCGCCTGGGTCGGCGGCAAGGGCGACGACCGCGCGCGCGGGCTGGGCCTGCGCTGGGCGCTGATCGGCCTGGCGATCCTGCTCGGCGCCGCGGCGCTGTACTGGACCGGCGACCAGCGCGCCGGCGTCTATGCGGTGGCCATCGCACTGCTGCTGACGGTGAACGCGCTGATCGTGTCGATGCTGCTGCACCTGCGGCGCAGCGACGCCGCGCGGCGGGAGCGGTCATGAGCGAGAAGAAGGCCTATCCGCTGCGCATCAACGCCGACGTGCTGGCGGCGGCGCAGCGCTGGGCCGACGACGAACTGCGCAGCCTCAACGCGCAGATCGAATACGTGTTGCGCGACGCGCTGCGCAAGGCGGGCCGGCTGCCCAAGCCGCGTGACGACAAGGAACCGGAAGCATGAGCAAGCGCTGGGAATACCTCACCGTCGAGGCCAAGACCAATCTGATGCTGGGACTGAAACTGGACGAACTGCAGGCCGACCTGAACAAGCACGGCAAGCTCGGCTGGGAACTGGTCAATGTCGTCGCACTACCGGGCACCAAGCCGCTGCTGCTGTTCAAGCGGGAGCTCTGACATGCGCCCGCATCGGGTTCTTGCGCTTGCACTGACGGCGCTGCTCGCTCCGCTCACGGTGCTGGCCGCGACGCCGCAACAGACTGCCAGCGCGCTGCTGGATCGCCTGCAGGCCGGCGACCTGGCCGCGGTCGAGGCCGAGTTCACCCCGGCGATGGCCAAGGCGGTGCCACCCGACAAGCTGGCCCAGGCCTGGCGCACGCTGTCCACGCAACTGGGCGCGCTGCAGCAGCGCGGCCCGGCCAGCGAACGCGAGCAGCACGGGCTGCGCGTGATCGAACAGCGCCTGCAGTTCGAGCGTGGCGTACTGCTGGCGCATGTGTCGATCGACGCGGACGGCAAGATCGCCGGCCTGCTGTTCACTCCCGCACCACCGCCGGCGCCGGCGCCGCCCGCCGCCGACGCCGGCTTCAGCGAACAGGCGTTTGCGGTCGGTCCGCTGCCGGGCACGCTGGCCCTGCCGGTGGGCAAGGGGCCGTTCCCGGCGGTGGTCCTGGTGCACGGCTCGGGCCCACAGGACCGCGACGAGACCATCGGCCCGAACCGTCCGTTCCTCGACGTCGCCCGCGGGCTTGCCGCGCAGGGCATCGCGGTGCTGCGCTACGACAAGCGCACCTTCGCCTTGCCGGAGAGCTTTGCCGGGCGCATCAACCAGGGGTTCACCATGGACGAGGAGACCACCGACGACGCCGTCGCCGCGGTGGCGGCGCTGGCGCGCACGCCCGGCATCGACCCTGCGCGCATCGTGGTCATGGGCCACAGCCAGGGCGGCATGCTCGCCGCCCGCGTCGCACGCCGCTCCGGCAAGACCGCCGGCATCGTGCTGTGGGCGGCGCCGGCGCGACCGCTGCTGGATCTGTTGATCGAGCAGAACCGCTACCTGCTGAGCCAG
>NZ_AQOJ01000249.1:0-7157 GCF_000364685.1 Xanthomonas sp. SHU 166 | reverse complement strand
CAGCGGCAGGCGGCGCTGGCCGAGCTCGAGCGCCGCGTGGCCAAGGTCCGCGGCAGTGGCGAGGTCGCGCGCAGCGATTCGCCATTGGACGTACCCGCCACCTATTGGCGCGCGATCGAACAGGTCGATCCGGTCGCCGACGTCCGCGCGCTCGGGCCGATGCCGGTGCTGTGGCTGCAGGGCGAGCGCGATTTCCAGGTCACCGCGCCGGACTGGCAGCGGTGGCAACAGGCGCTGGCCGACGATCCGCATGCCACCCTGCACCGCTACGCCGCACTGAACCACCTGGGCATCGCCGGCAGCGGCGCCCCCGGACCGGCCGAGTACGCCACGCCCGGCCACGTCGACCCGGCCCTGATCGCCGATGTCGCGACCTGGGTGCGCGCCCTGCCCGCCAGCCATGGAGCCGCACCATGAGCCGGCTGCGCTCCACGTCGCCCTCCCCGGCACGGCGGTATCCGGTGGCGCCGGCGCATCGGCTGGGCCTGGCCTTGTGGCTGTGGCTGCCACTGCTGCTTGTCGCCGCCGTGATCGGTGGCTTCGCGTTGCACGCCGCACGGCCTGGCGCGCTGTGGTGGCATTTCGGGCTGCTGGCGCTGATCGGCGTGGCCGGCACCGCCACCTTCGCGCGGCAGCGCGTGCTGCTGCACGAGGGCCTGGTGGAAGTGCGTGCGACGTTCCTGACCAAGCGCGTACCGCTGGCCGCGCTGCGCCTGGGGGACGCGCGCGTGATCGCGCTGTCCGAGCACACCGGCTTCAAGCCGGCCTTGAAGCTGCTCGGCTTCGGCTACCCGGGCTTTCATGCGGGCCACTACCGGACCCGCGATGGGCACAAGGCGTTCTGCCTGATCACCAGCGATCGCGTCCTGGCCGTTCCGCTGCACGCCGGCGGCTGGCTGCTGCTCAGCGTCGAACACCCCAGGCAAGTGCTGCAGGAATGGCAGACACTCGCGGCGCAAGCACACTGCGGCGAAGACACGCGCGGCACGGCGCGCCGCATGGCCTGAGTCCGGCGGGCCTCGCCGCGTCGGTCGCTGCTGCGACCGGCCGCGCAGGGCACGACATGCTGCGCGGTGCGGCAAGGTCTCGCCGCGCGACGCGCCCGATCCGTGGAGCACACCGCGTCGAGCGTTCTGGCGTACGCGAAGCGATATATGCTGGAACACCAGCCACGCGCGTCCTCGTCGCCAGCCGCGCGCGTCGCCACGACGGCGACGACGCCGCCTCCACATGACGCCTCAAGGATCGGTCCGATGGACCACACCGCGCCCCGCGAGACTCCCGCCACCGCACCGGCGCTGCCGCCGACGCTGTCGGCGCGGCTGCACGGCCTGCACTGGCACCGCAATCTGGTCGGCGAAGCCGGCGCCATGGTCTATCGGCTCGGCGGCACCGGCACGCCGGACCTGTACCTCAAGCGCGGCACCGGCGCCTCGCACGACGACGTGGTGGACGAGTTCGCGCGGCTGCACTGGCTGCGCGGAACGGGCTGCGTGCCGCGCGTGCTGCATTTCGAGGCCGACGCCGCCGGCGCGTGGCTGCTGAGCGAAGCGCTGCCGGGCAGGACCGCCTACCAATGGCTGCAGGACGCGCCCGCGCAGGCGCAGCGCATCGTGCAGGCGCTGGCCGAGTTCCTGCGCCGCTTCCACGCCACGCCGATCGATACCTGTCCGTTCGACGCCACTCACCCGCTGCGCCTGGCCGCTGCGCAACGCCGGCTGCAGGCGGGCCTGGTCGACACCGAGGACTTCAACGCCGCGCGTGCCGGCTGGTCGGCGGAGGCGGTGTGGCAGGCGATGACCGCGCTGCTGCCGCTGGCCAGCGAGCGCGTGCTGTGCCACGGCGACTACTCGCTGGACAACATCCTGCTCGATGCGCCAGACCACGTGGTCGGCGTGATCGACCTCGGCCGCGCCGGCGTCGCCGACCCGTACCAGGACCTGGCGATCCTGGCCAGTTGCCTGGACGAATTCGACCCGGCGCTCGCCGATCGCTTCTTCGCCGCGTACGGCATCGCCACGCCGGACCTCACGCGGCTGCAGTTCCACCAGTTGCTCGACGAGTTCTTCTGAGCCGCGTCTGCCGCGTCGTGTGCAACGCGGCAGGATCGCCCCGCGACTGGCCGCCCGCGCTGCTTGGCCCTACCCTGTGCCGATGCGCACCGTCCCCAGCCTGCTGCTCAACACCGAGACCATCGAACTGCTGCCGGCCGCGCGACTGCGCGCGCGCAGCAACGCCGACGCGCGCCAGCTCGCGCAGGCGACCTGGCTGCTGCGGCGCAAGCACGACGGGCGCTACCTGGCGACCGCGAACGCACACGGACTGCACGCGCTGGTGCCGCGACTGATGCACGAACCCGGCATCGACGCGGCCCTGGATCGGCTCGACGCGCTGCCCGCACGCGGCACGATGGCGGCTGATGAGACCTGGTTGCCGCTGCACGCGCTGCAGGAGCAACTGGACCAGTTGGGCCTGGCCGCCGACGCCTACGCGCAGCGCACCGGCCTGCCGCTGCAGCCGGAACCGGCCACCCTGCACGCGGCCGGCGACGACCGCTACCGACGCCCGCTGTGGCTGAGCACCGGCGCCGCACGCGCCTGGCACGCGCTGCGCCATGCCGCCACGCGCGATGGCGTGGTGCTGGAGGCGATCTCCGGCTATCGCAGCCACGCGTATCAGCTGGGCATCTTCGCGCGCAAGTTCGCCCGCGGGCAGAATCTCGAGCAGATCCTCGCGGTCAATGCCGCGCCGGGCTTCAGCGAGCACCACAGCGGGCACGCCCTGGACATCGGCACACCCGGCGAGCCGCCGGCCGAGGAAAGTTTCGAGCGCACGCCGGCCTTCGCCTGGCTGCACGACCACGCCGGCGCCTTCGGCTACCGCATGAGCTATCCGCGCGACAACCCGCATGGCATCGTCTACGAACCCTGGCACTGGTGCTGGCAGGAGGCCGCTTGCGCATGACCCGTTCCGACACCCGCCGGCCGCGCGCCGGCACCGCCGCCTGGCGGGCCTTGACCCTGCTGGCCCTGGCCCTGCCCACCTGCGCCGCCGCGCAATGGCACGACCGGCAGGGCCAGGCGCTGCCGGACAGCGCCGAGCGCGGCCACGACAAGGCCTTCGCCGCCGCGTTGCAGATCGCCGACGACGCCGACTTCAGCGCGTTCGCGCAGGAGTGGGGGCAGACCGAGGCCGCGCATGCGCCGAACCTACGCACGATCGCGCGCGTGCAGCGCGGCCAATTGCTGCGCGTGGCGCTGCTGTACGCCGGCTGCGCGCCCAGCCCCAACAACGGCGGCGCCTGCGATGCGCAGATGAGCCTGCGCGTGCTCGGCCCCGACGGCAGCACCACCCTGCAGGACCCGATGCGGCCGCTGGGCATGGGCGGCCCACCGGCCGCCGCCGGCCTGCTGGAACTGGCGCCGCTGTCGGTGCAACTGCGTTTCGAGGACAGCGACCCGCTCGGCACCTACACCGTGCAGGTCACGGTCAACGATCCCAGCCAGGACGCGTGGGTGCGGTTGAAGGCGCAGGTGGAACTGGTCGGCGACCAGTAATAGCCGCGGCGTAGGAGCACTGCGGCCGACTCAGCCCTATCGAGATGCACCGGCACACTTTGCAACAATGAAGTTTTTTGCGGCGCTGGCCGATAACGATGTCTCGCCCAACGCAAGGATGTCGCCTCGTGCCGGAAAACCCCTATGCCACGCCACAAGCGCAGAGCGCACAAAGCGCACCACCTCTGGCGAAAGCACCCGATACCATCACACGCAAGATCGCGGTCGGTTGTATCGTTGCCTGGCTGAGCGCTGCGATCAGCCTCATCTTCGCGATCATGCAATTCGCGAATGGCAGCGTTGGCGGCGGCATCCTCTTCAGCGTCGACGTCGTGCTGATCGGGGTGTGCGCCTACGGCCTGCATCGCCATAGTAGGATCGCCGCGCTTCTGCTGGTGGGGTACTGCATTCTGGCGCGACTGATCTTGCTGGCGTCCGGCAATCTCAATGGGATGGTGCTGGGCGTGATCATCCTGCTGGTCTACTTAAGTGCTGCGCGAGGCACCTTCCAGTACCACCGTTGGCTGCAGCAGGAGCGACGCTTCCCGTCGTCGCAACGGCCAAGGGTCAGTGACGACCCGTTGTTCCGCACACGTCCACCTGAGTCCACGACCGCTGAAGCAGCCATCACGGACGTACCCGTGCCGCCAGCACACTGAAGCGACACATAGCGCCGCCGCCAGACCCACGGGCGGCAGCGCAACGCCAGGATGCGTGCTGGCGCACACCCGACCGCCGCCATCAGTTGCCTGATCCGGACTGCGAGTTTAAGCACGCCCTGAGTTCAGCGCCGCAACGCGTCCACCGCCCACAGCAGCCAGCCCAGCATCAGCGTGGTGCCGCCGATCGGCGCCAGACGCGTCGGCCACTGCGCCAGCGCGTTGCCGGCCAGGCTGCCGGAAAACAGCACGGTGCCGAGCAGCAACAGGCACAGCGCCAGGCGCCCGAGCAAGCGCTCGCTGCGGCGTCCCAGCGCCGCCAGCGCCACGCCGTGGCCGAAGGCGTACAGCGCCGCGGTCTGCAGGTGCGATTGCGCCAGGGGCTCGGCAACCCCGTGCGAGGCATAGGCGGACAGGCCGATGGACACGGCCGCCAGCAGCGCGCCGGCACTGCACAGCCAGAACGGCCCGCGCGTACGGCGATCGAACGTCAGCATGAGGGTTTCCTCCGGGAGCGCGGCAGCGTTTGCCGGCCCCATAAACAGAACGCGCCGCAAGATGCGGCGCGTTCCGGTTCACTCGTCCACCAGGGCAGGACTTACTTGATCGCCCAGTAGATGTCGTAGGTGCCTTCCGGCGTGAACGACTTGTCCACGCCGCCCTTCCAGGCTTCGTACGGACGGTCGGTCACGTCGTAGCCGCTGGTCGCGGCCCAGGCGCGCAGCGCATTGCGCGCCGCATCCAGGCCCGCCATGTGGCCGGTGTAGCTGGCGAAGGCGGAACGGTGCGCTTCGGTACGCAGGTAGGTCACCGGGGCGCCCTGCGGGATGGTCACCTTCAGCGGCTCGCCCGAGGCGGCAACCGGGGTGGCATCGACCGGCGCGGCGGCCACGTCGTCCTTCTTGTCGTCCTTCTTCTCATCCTTCTTGGCGTCGTCCTTCGGCGCGCCACCGGCACGCTTGCGCACCGGCTGGGCGACGTCGAACGCGTACTTGTCCGAGCCGAAGTCGGTGGTGACGATGCGCACCGGACCGGCCGCTTCCAGGCCGTTGGCGTCCATCACCCGCTTGATCCACTCCTGGTTGTCCTTGATGGACTTCTTGATGGAGTCGTTGTCGCGGTCGATGTTGCCGGCGTTGACCACCAGCAGGTCCTCGGCCGGGACGTCGACGACCTTCAGGTCCTTCAGCGGGGTGTCGTCGGAGCGGTAGTCCACGTTCGGCACGGTAGCCAGCACGTTGCTCAGGCGCGACAGACCCAGCTTGATGTCGTCGCCGACGTGGCGGCTGACGTACAGGCCGGCGTAACGACCCAGCAGGTCCCAACCGTACTTGACGGTGTAGTCCTGGGTGATCTTCACGTTGCGGCCGTTCTTGCCGGTCGACTCGAGCTTGAAGGTGGTGGTCTTGTCCTTGCCCTTGGTCTCGTCCTCGATGGCGATGACCACGTCCTTGTTCTTCTCGGTCGAGGTGATGGTCCAGCTACCCTTGCCGATGTAGCCCTCCTTGGAGCTGTAGTCCAGGCGCGCGCCGACACCGGATTCCGGGCCGGAGAGCTTCAGCTCGATGCGCGGGTCGCGCAGCACCAGGGGGTTCCAGTCCTTGAACCGACGCAGGCTGTTGACCGTGTCATAGACGATGGTCATGCGCCGATTGGTCTCGACGCTTTCGGACATGTGACGCTCCGAGGGCAGCACCACGCCGACAATGACGAACAGGCCAGCCACGATCCCCAGGGCGATCAGGAACTCGATAATACGGGTCATTCAGGAGGTCTCCGGGGCCGATCCCACGGCCGGGTTGATGAAGCGAAGCGCCCATCCTAGCAGGCTTCGCTGTCCGTGGTCAGCACATCACGGAATGCCGCTTCGCCCCGCGCCGCAACGGCCTTGCGCGGTGCCGGCAGCGCCGGTGCGCGCGGCGCCAGGGACGACCAGACCATTGTCCCGGCGGCGGCGGCGGACAGGCGGGCGCACCCAGGACCTGCCCGCATCGAATCGAGCAACGGCGGTACTCTCGGACAGCCAGAGGTGTCCGGGCCACGCCAAGCCGAGGCCAGACCACTTGCCTGCGCGCGACAGGCGCGACAACGCCATGCCGGCACGGTTTGCATGGCCTCCGGTGACACGGGACCCGGCCGGTGCGCGCGCGCCCCGTCTCCGCCGGCCGTCATCCTGTCTCGTTCAGACCACCTGCGGCGCCGCGCGGGGCATCCTGCTCGGTCAGACCAACTGCAGCTCGAACGCCTTCAGCACCGCACGGGTCCGGTCGCGCACGCCGAGCTTGGAGAGAATGTTGGAGACGTGGTTCTTGATCGTGCCCTCGGCCACGCCCAGCGAGTTGGCGATCTCCTTGTTGGAGAAGCCGCTGGCCATCAGCCGCAGGATCTCGGTCTCGCGGTCGGTCAGCGGGTCGGGCCGGTCCAGGCTGACGAAGTCGTTGCGCATGTGCTCCAGGCCGGACAGCAGGCGCTGGGTCACCGCCGGCTGCACCAGCGAGCCGCCAGCGGCCACGGTACGGATCGCGCCGACCAGTTGCTCCAGCGACACGTCCTTGAGCAGATAGCCCTTGGCCCCGGCCTTGAGCCCGGCCAGCACCAACTGGTCGTCGTCGAAGGTGGTCAGGATGATGGTCGGCGGCAGCGCGGCGGCGCGCGACAGCGTCTGCAGCGCCTCCAGCCCGGACATCGACGGCATGCGCATGTCCATCAGCACCACGTCGGGCAGCACCTGCGGGATCAGCTCCACCGCCTGGCGGCCGTCGCTGGCCTCGGCCACCACCTCGATGCCGCCGTCCAGCGCCAGCAGCGAGCGGATGCCCTGCCGCACCAGGGTTTGATCGTCGACCAGACACACACGGATCATCACAACACTCCTTGGGGAACGGCGGGCGGCAGCAGGGTGGCGGCGCCGGGGACCGCGGCGCGCAGGCGGAAGCCGGCA